>JAVWHL010000001.1:0-70179 GCA_036640095.1 Erysipelotrichales bacterium
TCCAGCTTCCATAGCAGGTCTAATTTCACCAATAACCTCTTTAGTTAATAAAGTTCCTTTTTTACAAATAACTTTACCATTAACATCAATGATATCTTCTGCAAGAACTTGATCAAACATACGATCAATAACATTTAATTTCTTAGATAATTTAAAACGACCAGATTTAGTTAAATCATAACGTTTATTATCAAAGAACTTAGCAGCAAGTAAACTTTCAGCTCCTTCTAAAGTAGCAGGCTCACCTGGTTTAAGTTTTTCATATATTTCAATTAATGATAATGCTTGTTTAATATCACCATCAAGACGAGCTAAACTATACTCACCTTTATATTTTTTATCAACATTAGCTTTTTTATCGAATAATTCACTAAATGTAGTATATCCAAATAAGAAATCTAAATTAACAAACTCTTGTTGAAGTTCTTCAGAAATATTAACTTTTTTATCTTTAATAAAGCTTGCTAATTTACTTTCAAAGTAAATAGTAACTAGTAATTGAACATTATCACTAGCTCTAATAGTTTTACCATCTTTTAATGTTTTTAATAATTCTAATAATTCTTTTCTTAATTCATCAACTTTAGCACGATCTAAAATATCAGCAACAAAATTAAATCTATTTTCTAATACATTTAAGATAATTCTTAAGTTTTTATCAGTAATAAATTTGAATGTTTTTAAACCAACAATATTAATGTATTGTTGAAGAGGTAATAATTCTACTTCACTCTCTTCAGTTAACTCTTTATATAAATTAGTTAACGCTTCATTATCAGAGTTAAAGTAAAATGATTGTAATAAGTTTAATCCATCATTATGGAAGTTTTCTTTATCTTCTCTTTCTGGATATAAACGCTCAACAAGTTCAACATAAGCACGATTAATATAATCAATCGTATCTTTATCTTCTATTGTGTTTTGTAGCAATGTAGATTCACCAAAAAATGATAACATCTCATCATTATCAGTTAAACCTAATGCACGAAGTAATATTGTAATAGGCATCTTCTTAGTACGATCAATTCTAACATTCGCAAACATCTCGTCTAATTTTTCTTTGTTTTTATAAACACCAGTTTCAATTTCCAACCAAGTACCGCGAGATGGAATTAAACTACCTAGATAGTTAACCTTACCACCTTCTGATTCACTTTTGAAGTAAGCTCCTGGTGATCTTACTAATTGAGAAACAATTGCACGCTCAGCACCATTAATAATAAAAGTACCGCTTGTAGTCATAAGTGGGAAATCACCCATGAACACTTCTTGTTCATTAATTTCTCCTGTTTCATTGTTTTGTAAACGTAAAGTCACTATTAAAGGGGCAGCATAAGTAGCATCACGCTCTTTACACTCCCTAGTAGAATATTTAGGTTCATCAAAACGATATGTAACAAACTCTAAAAGTAAGTTATTGTTATGATTTTTTATTGGGTAAATATCATCTAAAACCTCTTTAATTCCTTCTTTTATAAACCAATCGAAAGAATGTGTTTGAATTTCAACTAAAGGTGGTAACTCTAAAGAACTATGAATTCTTGAATAATTTCTTCTTTGTACCAACTTACCAAAACTCTCAATATTATATGCCACACAATCACCTCATCATTATTATTTAAGCTATGTACGTACATAGCATTAGACAGTATACAATAATATCACAAATTTAATGAATAGTCAATCACTTAGTAGTTAATTTAATTACATATAATGATTTCTTTTTGTAGACAACCTCAGTATTATACCCCTCTTCTGCTAAATATGTAAGAGTAGATTTAGCTCCATGCTTCTTATGTAAGACTATATAAAACGATCCATCTTCACTTAGATGGTCCAAGGCATTTTTATATAATTGATAAACAATTTCTTTTCCAGCATGGATTGGAGGATTTAAAGTTATTAAGTCATACTTAGTATTATTTTGTATTCCATCACTTTGAATAACTTCATAATTACTAACTTTATTATTAATTATATTTTTAGAAGTATATAAACATGCTCGTGATGTAATATCTATAAAAGTTATATCTTGGTATTCTACCAACTTAGAAAGTGTTATACCAATAAAGCCATAGCCACAACCTAAATCTAAGATTTTATTATATTTATTAATTTCAATATTATTAACTAGTGTTTCACTAAACTCATCAATTTCATTTCTAGAAAATAATCCTGCATTTGTTTCGAATATTAATTTCTCACCATTTAAATCATATTCTAATTGCAATGGTTTATCTTCTAGTTCGATATCATCAACAAAATATTGTTTCATAAAAAGTTAAAAAACCAACTCATAATAAGTTGGTTTTAAAATCAATTTAGTTGATATTAAGCAATATCTACAGAAGCTCCAGCTTCAGTTAATTTAGCTTTGATATCTTCTGCTTCTTCAGGTGAGATTCCTTCTTTAATTGGAGCAGGAGCACCGTCTACTAATCCTTTAGCTTCTACTAATCCTAATCCAGTAATTTCTCTTACAGCTTTGATAACTGCAACTTTGCTTCCACCGATTTCAGTTAAAGTAACTGTAACTTCTGATGGAGCACCAGCATCTTCAGCTCCAGCTGCAGCAACTGCAACAGGTGCAGCAGCAGTAACACCAAACTCCTCTTCGATTGATTTTACTAAGTCGTTTAATTCTAACATTGTCATTTCTTTTAAAGAATCAATGATTTCAGTTGTACTTAATTTTGCCATTATAATTTCCTCCTATTTGTTATTCTGCATCTGCAGTTTCTTCTGTTTTTGTTTCGATAATTTCTTTTCCTGTTTCAACACCAGTTTCTTCAACTTTTTTAGCTACAGCATCTATAATCATAGCTGTATCTCTCATTGGTGCTTGTAAACAAGATAGTAACATTGAAAGTATTCCATCTCTTGATGGTAGTGAAGCTAATTCAGCTAACACTGTTGTATCAACAACGTTTCCTTCAACAATACCAGTTTTCATTTTTACTTCTTCATGGTCCTTAGCGAATTTAGAAATGATTCGCGCTCCAGCAACAGCATCTTCGTTTGAGAACGCAATTGCATTAGGTCCGATTAGATCTTCATTAAGACCTTCATGTCCAGTATTTGTAGCAGCGATTTTAGTTAAACGGTTTTTGTAAACCTTAACATCAACATTCTCTTCTCTAAGTTGTGTTCTTAATTGTTCAAATTCAGTAACACTTAAACCTTGATATTCGAATACTACTACAGATTCAGCAGCTTCTACTTTTTCAGTAATTTCAGCGATAACTGCTTTTTTATCTTCTACGTGGCTCATCATAACACCTCCTACTTAATTTGTGTTAATCAATATATCAATTAAAAAACTTGGCATATACACGCCAAGTTAAAGTAGTTCATCATTACTTTACCTCGGCAACATAATTAAGATTTCTCCGTTGCTGTCTTTGGTATATTGATTATTTATATTATATCACAATAATTGTGATTATAATACTGTATCTGTATTAATTTTAATTCCTGGTCCCATTGTACTACTTAAAGAAACGTTTTTCATATAGATTCCTTTAGCAGCAGCTGGTTTAGCTTTAAGAATTGCTTCAAAGATTGCTTGGAAGTTTTCAACGATTTGTTCTTGCGTAAATGAAATTTTTGCAATTCCAACATGAACATTAGCGTCTTTATCAACTCTATACTCAACTTTACCTGCTTTGATTTCACCAATTGCTTTAGTTAAATCATTTGTAACAGTTCCAGTTTTAGGGTTAGGCATTAAACCTTTAGGTCCTAATACTCTTCCTAATTTTCCTAATTCTGCCATCATATCTGGTGTAGTTACAATTACATCGAAATCAAACCAGTTTTCTTTTTGGATTTTATCTAGTAATTCTTTTCCACCTACAAAATCTGCACCTGCAGCTTCTGCCTCTTTAACTTTTTCACCTTGAGTGATAACTAATACTTTTTGAGTTTTACCTGTACCGTGTGGTAAAACCATTGCTGCTCTAATTTGTTGATCAGCATGTCTTGGATCAATTCCAAGTTTGAATGCAACTTCTACAGTTTCGTCGAACTTAGTTTTAGATGCATTTTTTAAAACTTCAACAGCTTCTTCGATATCATATAATTTTGATTTATCTACTAGTGCTAAAGCTTCTATAAATCTTTTCGATTTTTTTCTTGCCATTATATTTCCTCCTTAGTGGTTAAGTGAATGTTTCTCCCACATCAAAGTATTCACTTATATTATTATAATCCTTCTACTTCAATTCCCATGTTACGAGCAGTTCCTGCAACTATTTTTGCACCTGCTTCAACATCATGAGCATTTAAATCTGCCATTTTATGTTCAGCAATTTCTTTAGCTTGATCATAAGTAATTTTACCTACGATTTCTTCTTTAGGACTTCCTGAACCTTTTTTAACACCTGCAGCATTTAAAATCATTTTAGCCGCTGGCTGTGTTTTCAAGACAAAATCAAATGATTTATCTTCATAGATTGTAATAATACAAGGTACGATCTCTCCAGCTCTAGATTTAGTTTGATCATTGAATGCATTACAAAACTCTGGCATATTGATACCTGCTGATGCTAATGCTGGTCCCGGTTTCGCTTGCATTGCTGGAAACTGAATCTTTTTAATTAAAGCTACTTTCTTCTTGTTTTTCATTATACACACCTCCTGATTAATATGGTTGTACTGTGGTTTATCGAATATTAAATTCTTCCACAACAATTGCACTTAGTGCACTTATATATTTTAACTCATTTATAAATGAATTGCAACACTTTAATATTATTTTATACTTGCTTCTTTTACAATTAAATCAGCAAGCTCTTGAGAGTAGTAAACTCCATTAATATAGTAACGATCCATTGACTCTGAATTATGAGGAAGATAATTATATAAATCTATCTTTTTATCAGCTAATATATCTTCAGGATAGTTACCCTCTTCTAATTGACTTGCTATACCACAAGATATTAGTTTTCCATATTTTGTTTCACCATTATCTGTATCAGTTTCTTTATCCTTCAAGCATGTATATGTGATTGTTCCCTCTTCTTCTCCATCTTTTGTTTCATATTCAATTGATGATTGTGATTCAAGATATCTTTCATTTACTACATAATTCTTTTTATAATCTCCAGAAATATATTTCTTAGTTAATCGATCATATTTAATACGATTCTTTTTAGCATCATTATATAATTTAACAAATTGTTTACTAGTAATTGTGTTTTCACCACGATAAGTAAGTTTTTCATAGTCTTCTAAAGAATATTCAGTATCATTTTCACCTTTATCTGATAAACTATCATCACTTTCACTAACACCGATAATAACTAAAGCAATAAACCCAGCAATTAATAAAATACCTATTGTTTTAAATAATGTGTTTAATCCACCATTTGCTTTAGGTGATGTATATTGAGGTCTTGTAGGACCACTTCCTTCTAAATCACTATTATCATTCATATAATCAGTTTTATTTTGGTTTTGATTCCTATTAGTCTCTCTTTCTTGATTAATCTTTCCATAGTTAAACTCATCTTCACGCTCAAAGTAATTATCAACGCTCGGTCTTTGTCTACGATATTCTTCTAAATTATCAAAATCATTATCATTTCTTTTAAACATAGTAAACCTCCTCATTTAATATCAATTTAATGTTATCATTTACACATTACTATTTCAATAAGATACGCATTCTCTTCTATTTGATTATTTTATTTGCTAAAGATGTAGAATAATATGTCCCATTTATATAATACAAATTATTTGATTTATTAGGAGCCTTTAAATACTTATAATAAGTTTCAAAATCCATTTTTAAATCAGTGGGTAAATTAACATAGTCATAATCATACATTAAACCACAAACTAAAATAGAGCGTTTGTTTTTTTCTGCTTGGCTTTCATTAAAGAAATCTGGCTTATTGTAGGCACACACATAATTGACAGTATCACCATTTTTTAATTTTATTTCATTTTCAATATTAACATACATCTGATCGATGACATGATTTTCTTTATAATTACCACTTTTATAAATTTCATCTTTTTTATCAAAAACAACTCTATTCTTTTTAGCATTCTCATACTCTTCTTTAAACTCTGCTTTTGTTAGTTTCTCATTATTGTATGAATACTTTTTATACTGTTTTAATGTTGGAGCATCCTTTTTATCTTTTGCCTCTATTTCCTTATTAGCATCATCTTTACTAGTAAACATTCGATACATACCACCAACTATTCCAAATAATATAAATATACTAACTATAGTATATTTAGTTTTACTAAAGATTCTAGTGAATTCTCTAAAATTATTTTCTTCGTGTTTAACATTACTTCTAGTTTTATCTTCTTTGCTAGATTCATTACTTTTTTTATATTCACTTACCTCATCAAAATCATTATTATTTCTATTTAACATCTTAATAACTCCAATCTTCCGTCAAAAAAAAGCAATTATTAATTGCTTTAATCTACTATATTTTCTTTACTTGGTTGATTGCTAGCTCAGTTGGTGTTTCACGACCAAAGACACTAATTAATACATCAACACTTTCTTTAGTTAAATCGATATTTTGAACGATACCTTCATTACCTTCAAATGGACCAGTTAAAACAGCAACACGATCACCAACTGCATACTCTACACTGATTTCGTTTAATCCCATTTGATATAGAATATCATTAATTTCTTCATCCATTAATGGAATTGGTTTAGCACCACCACCACTTGAACCGACAAATCCAGTAACATTTGGTGTATTACGCACAATATACCAAGCTTCATCAGTGATATCCATTTGGATTAAAACATATCCTGGGAAGATTTTTTTCTTTTTAATCTTACCATCAACTGTTTTCTCTTCAACTTCGGGAACGATTACACGTTCAATAATTTCTTGAAGTCCCATAGATTCAACACGACGTTCTAAATATTCTTGTACTTTATTCTCATATCCTGAATATGTTGTTACAACATACCATTGTTTTTCATTAGCTCCCATATTAAATACCTGCAGCTCCCATTATATAGTTAATTAGAATATCCATTACAAAGAATAGTGCAGCAAATACTACCATTACTCCAAGTACATTTAATGTCATCTTTGTTAGTTCTTCTTTATTAGGCCAAATAACACGTTTTGCCTCACTGATTACACCTTTAAAATATGCTTTCATGTAACTTCCACCTTTCTATTTGCTCTCTTTATGTAATGTATGTTCATTACAACGAGGACAATGTTTCTTTAATTCTAAACGCTTATTATGCGTATTTTTGTTTTTATGAGTTGTATAGTTTCTAGAGTAACATTTCTCACAAACTAAAATTACTTTTTCTTTCATATTATCACCTTCCATGACAAAATAAAAAAGACTCTTTTGCCTTCTATACCATTTTACCATAAGATATTATCCATTGCAAGAAATCACTTAGTAAAATAATTATATTTATATAAAAAAAAGATTAGCATATGCTAACCTTTTAAAAATTAAATTTTTTCAATATTTTCAGCTTGAGGTCCTTTGTCAGTTTCTACTACATTATAACTAACTTTGTCGCCTTCGTCTAAAGTTTTGAATCCGTCACCTTCGATTTGGCTAAAATGTGCAAAAACATCTTTTCCGTCTTCTCCAGATATAAATCCAAATCCTTTATCTGATTTAAACCATTTTACTGTTCCAGTTACTTTCATTGATAAACATCTCCTTTCACTAGATTTTAGAAATGTTTATTTGTAACTATTAAACTATTTGATGTATAAACCTTACATTAAAAACACTTAAAAAATTAATAAATATTCATTTCTACTATATTATACTACATCCATATAAATAAAACTAGACAATTTGTGAATTAAATTATTTTATTACAAGTTTATCGTATTTGTTGATTTATATATTTCTAAGCTAGCTAGCTGATATATATTCAATAATTTTAATAATCTTATCAAATTCGATTAGATTCATATAATTACTTTTAAAATATACTGATTAATATAATCATTAAAGAATAGAGTTCCTTTTTAAATGATGTGAACAATTATTGAACCAAGAGGGTTAGAAGCTGCTTTATACTTTAGATAGGCAGTTGAACCTCCAGATTCAATTAATACTGTTTTTTCTAAATAATCACATATTAACTAATTAGCGTGCTTAGACTACCAATTATCTAAAAAATGAATCTAATGGATTGAAATAAATAATATCACTTAAATTTACTAAGCTCATATTAAAAATTCTTTTAATTTAATTTCTTTCTAATACTAATTTCTTATATTTTTGAACAGTATTATCAATCTTCTTTTTTGATACAGACAATTTACCTGCAATTTCTTCATATCGATATCCAAGTAAATATTGATTAATTATTTTTAATTCTAATTCATTCAATTTCTTTTCCAATCTTTTAAGCGTTTTATCAACAAGATAATTATTATAAACTTGTTCACTTACACACAATTCATTATTTGGAATAATACTATACAAATCAATATCTTCATTAGTAGGTGAAGAGTCCAAAGACATTGCAAGAGCATGCCCTTTATTCTTATTACTAGAAAGAGTTCTGATTAAATACATATATCTTCTTTTTAAACATGATAAATAATACGAAGAAAACTTTACATTAAATTCTTCTCGATAATTAAAAACAGACTCATACAATAAGATTAATGCTTCATTATATAAATCGCTATCTTCCATTGAAAAAAAGAAGTAATTCTTTTTAAATAAGTTAATAATATAGTAGATATATCTCTCATACTTATTAGCTAGCAATTCAAAACTAGCTTCATTCATTTGATAACAATAATATAATAATTCATAATCATTTAATTGCATGAGTCCTCCTTATTGATGACGATTGCTATTAATTTGATAAAGAATAATTGCTGTACTGACTGCTGCATTTAAACTTGATACATTTCCATACATAGGAAGTTTAACTACAAAGTCTGATTCTTTATTCAATTGCATTGAAATACCTTTTCCTTCTGAACCGATTATTAATGCAACTTTCATTTTATAATCAACTTGATCATATAAGACATCAGTATCCATATCAGCACTAACAACCCAATAACCATTGTCTTTTAATTTCTTTACAACAGCTCTAAGATTAGTCTCTTGAGCTATAGAAACTTCATTAATAGCTCCAGTACTTACTTTTGCTACTGTTGGATTAACACTTACACTTCTATTTTTAGGAATTACAATTCCAGATATATTAAGCGCTTCACCTGTTCTAATTATAGAGCCAAAGTTTTGCGGATCTTCTAATCCATCTAGTATAACAACAACACTATTTTCATTATCTTGGTTTTTACTGATTATTTCATCAACATTAGTGTAAGTATATTCAAAGCCTTTAGCTATAACCCCTTGATGATTCTTACCTTTTGCTAGTTTTTCTAATTCATTACTTTCAACAAACTTTAAAACTTGATTATTATTTCTTAAGTAATCAATATAATTTTTATCTTTAAAGCCTTTTTGTAAATAAATTACTTCTAAATTAGTTTTTGATTCAACTAATCCTTTAATTGTATTCTTACCATAATAGTACATATTATTTAAACCTCTCTAATATTAAAAGTATCAATTCATCAATTCTATCTTCTTGCTTAGTAACATATAAATGACCTATTACTGATTCAAAACCAGTTGAAGCATGATAAAATTTAGGATTAAAATTCTTTCTTCTTTGATTTACTTTAGCATTACGTCCTCTTTTATAAACATTTAATTCTTCTTCATTAAAAATATCTTCTTCAAGAATATATTCCATAATATTAAAATGAGCTTGTGCTGAAGCAAAAGAAGAACATTTTTGTTGTAAGTCCTTCACTTTTGCTAAACCACTATTTATAAAGTATTCTCTAATTTTAAGTTCAAAAACACTATCACCAATAAATGCTAAAACTAAACTACTATATTCCATTAAAGAATACCTTTAGCCACTAATGCATCTCTTAGTTTATCTGCTTTATCGAAATCTTTATTTGCTTTAGCTTCATTCCATTCATTATAAGTATTAATATCCTCATCACTTATTTTGCTTAGTTCAATAAATATTCCTAAGATTTCTAACATTTTTTCTAAACTATTTTTTAGTTGTGCTAAAGAAGTCACATCAACATCTTTACTTCGAACAACTTGATTAATTTTCTTAAGTGTATCAAATACTACTTTTAAAGCATTTGATGTATTTAAATCATCATCCATATATTTTGAAAATTCATCCATAATTTCTTTATTTAGTGAATCATCTGTATTCTTATTGATTGCTAAAATAAGATTTGCTTGTTTTAATGCTGTTTCTAATTTTGCAAGTTCTTTTCTAGTTGTTTCAATTAACTCTTCACTAAAGTTTAAAGGAGCACGATAATGAGTTGACATCATTGCTAATCTAAAAACATTCGAACCAATTTGAGCAATTACATCTTTAGCCCATTTAACATTACCAAGTGATTTTGACATTTTTTCATCATCAACATTGATAAATCCATTATGCATCCAGTAATTAGCAATATTATGATGGAAGCAACCATTTGCTTGTGCAATTTCATTTTCATGATGAGGGAATTTAAGGTCCATTCCACCACCATGGATATCAATCATTTCACCTTCATTAATAGTAGAAATCATAACAACACACTCTGTATGCCATCCAGGTCTTCCAGTTGACCATTTAGTTTCCCAATTAATTCCATCTTCTGTTTTCTTCCATAAAGTAAAGTCTAACGGATTCTCTTTATCTTTATTTTCTTCAATACGAGCTCCTACTTGTAAATCGTCTATATTTAAGTTAGATAATTTTCCATAGTCTTCTAATTTATCTACTCTAAAATATACATCACCATTAACTTCGTAAGCATAATCAGCAATTATTAATTTATCTATGAAATCAATAATCTCATCCATGTATTCAGTTACACGAGGTCTATAATCTGGCATAATTGTATTTAATGATTTGCGATCATTTTCATATGCTTCAATAAACTTATCTGCTACTTCTTTTTCTGTTTTACCTAATTGTTTTGCAGCATTAATAATTTTATCATCTACATCAGTATAATTAGAGATAAATTTTACTTCATTACCTTTGTATTCAAAGTATCTTCTTAAAGTATCAAAAACAACTACTGGTCTAGCATTACCAATGTGAATATAATTATATACAGTTGGTCCACAAATATAAATACTTACTTTACCTTCATGGATTGGTTTAAATTCTTCTTTTTTATTTGTCATACTATTATATATTTTCATAATTATCATCCTTTCAATAATAAAAAGCAATTCATAGAGGCACAAAGGCACGGTTCCACTCTACTTGAATTGCTTCAACTCTAATCTTTAACGCAGAATTACGTTTTTTGCTACTTAGTTCACAAAAACTCAAGTGAAGGCATTCAATATGTTTGTTATAAATCTTTACACCAACCAGATTCTCTCTTTAATAATCTTTAATATTTACTATTTTCACCTATAATTTTACTATACTACTTAATTATAACAAGATAGTATCTAATATGCAATTAGTAAGTTCTATTCCCAACCCTTACCTATATCAATCCAACCTTTAAAATTAGAATATTCCATTAATTCACTAAGATTAAGTTTTATTAGAGTTTTTACATCACCACAACCTGGATAGACAAAATCATTTCTTTTTAATGAGATATCTAGGAAGACATCTATTTCATTATTATCTAAATCAAAAGGACATATACCCCCAATTGGATACCCAGTTAATTTAGTTGCTTCTTCTAAATCTAGCATCTTTGATTTAATTTTAAATGTTTTTCTAAACTTATTACTATCAATCTTAGCATCTCCTGCCATAACAATTAAAGCAGGTTTTTCATTGGTTCTAAAAGTAAGTGATTTAGCAATCTGAGATAATGATACATTAATTGCACTAGCAGCCTCTGGAGCTGATGCAGTTGATTCCTCCATCACTAAAATACGATCTCTTAGATTATGTTGTTCAAAAAATTCTATTGCCTTATTAAACATTAGAAAACCTCCTTAATATTAATACATATTCTAACATATTAAAATATAGATATGAAGAACAAAAAAAGCTAACCGTAGTTAGCTTACTTTTTATAATTAATAAATCCGTTACCTTGTTGATTAGCAAGTAAAGATAATTCGCCAATTTGAACTCTTCGTGGTTGGTTAATAACAAACCACACTGCATCAGCAACATCTTCTGGTTGTAATGCTTCAATTCCTTGGTATACTTTATCTGCTTTAGCTTTATCACCTTTAAAGCGAATTAAACTAAAATCGGTTTCAACAAGACCTGGCATAATATTGGTAACCTTAACATCACTTGCCATAACATCTACTCTGATACCATCAGATAATGTTTCAATAGCTGCTTTTGAAGCACAATAAACACTACCATTAGGATAAGCATATTGACCTGCAATAGAACCAATATTAATTATGATACCATGATTGTTTGTAACCATTGAAGGTAATAAAAGATTTGAAAGTAAAGCTACTGCTTTAACATTTGTATCTAACATTGTAATAATATCATTTGGATTATATTCTTGAAATGGTACTAAATCAAGAGCAAGTCCAGCATTATTAATTAAGGTATCAACCTTGATATCTTTTTCTTTTATATTATAAACAAATGTTTTCATTGCTTCATAATCACTTAAATCAAGTGCTTCACAATAAACCACAGAATCGCCTAGTTCACTAGATAATTTATTTAGTTTAGCATTATTACGCCCACTTAGGATTACTTTCATTCCATTAGCTACTAAGTTATGTGCAATCGCACTACCAATACCACCTGTAGCACCTGTAATCAAGGCTACTTTATAACTGTTCATTTTCTTAACAGAAGTTTTGAGAAGCAGTTACAATACAAAGTTCATAAACATCTTCTTTAGTACACCCTCTAGATAAATCATTGATTGGTGCATTAAGTCCTTGTAAGATTGGACCTAAAGCATTCATTTTACCTAAACGTTGTCCAATTTTATATCCGATGTTTCCTGATTGTAAATCTGGGAAAATAAATGTATTAGCACGACCTGCAACACTTGAACCTGGAGCTTTTAAATCTCCTACTGTTCTTGAGAATGCAGCATCAAATTGGAATTCTCCATCATATGCAAAATCAACGTTTAATTCGTCCATTTTACTTACAGCTTCAGCTACTTTAGTAACATCTTCACCTTTTCCACTACCTTTAGTTGAATAAGATAAGAATGCTACTTTAGGATCGATATTGAACATTCTAGCAGTTGCTGCACATTCAGTAGCGATTTCACATAAATCATCTGCACTAGGATCAATATTAATTGCACAATCTCCCATAATGTAACGTTGTGTTTTATCATATACTACGAAACATGAAGAAACAATTTTTGCTCCTGGTTTTGTTTTAACTAATTGTAATGCTGGTCTTACTGTATCTGCAGTTGAATAAGTTGCTCCACCTACTAAACCATCAGCAAGTCCCATTTTAACTAACATTGTACCAAAGTAATTTGATGATTTTAACATCTCTTTACATTGTTCAATTGTTTGTTTACCTTTTCTAATATCAAACATTGTTTGAGCCATTTCATCCATTGCATCATATGTTTCAATATTAATGATTTCACATCTACTTAAATTCCATGATTTTTCTAATGCTAAATCATGCATACGAGCTGAATTACCAACTAAAACAGGAACTACTAAATCTTCAGCTGCTAATTTTACTGCAGCACCTAAAACTCTTTCATCTTCGCCCTCTGTTAAAACTATTTTTAACTTTTTACCTCTAATTAAATCTTTAATTTTGTCTAATAACATATTATACTTCCTCCATTCATTTAATATTATATCTTTTTTACTTATAGATTTAAAGTGTCTACCACAAATTTCCTTACTTGACTTATAAAATAAAGTGACCCAGTTATTACAAACATATCATTTTTATCCATACTATTAACCTTATTTTTTATATACTCTTGATAATCTAATGCAATTTCATAGTTAAAATTCTTATTGATATCCTCAGCTTTCTTAGTACGATAAAAATCAAATTCACTAATAATCATTTCATCTGCACTACTAGCAAGCATTGAAACCATTTCATCTGTTTGTTTATCTTCTAAAGCAGCAAACATTATACTTTTATGGTAATCTTTAAATTTATCGATACTCTTACATAATTGTTGAACTCCTTCTACATTATGGGCTCCATCAATAATAATAAGAGGATCAAAACTTAATAGTTCAAAGCGACCAAGCCATGATTTAGTTTTTAAAATATCATAGATTGTACTTTCCTTAACTTCTATTCCATAATAATCATTTAAGATATCTAATGCATCTAAAACTAAAGAAACATTCATAATTTGATAATCAGCTAGTGCTTTTAATTGAATATCTTTATATTGTTTATAATCAAATATAATGGGAAGATGTGATTTTATACTTGGTTCTCCTACTTCAAAGACCATGGCATTCTTATCTAGAGCCACACTCTTAATAACTTCCTTAATTTTAGTATCTTTTTCACCAATTAATACTAGTGAATTTTCTTTTATTATACCTGCCTTTGTTAGAGCAATATCCTTTTTAGTATCCCCTAGATATTTAGTATGATCTAATCCAACATTAGTTATAATACTAAGTAATGGATCAATGATATTAGTTCCATCATATTCACCACCCATACCAACTTCCATAATCGCTATATCAACTTTATTTTTAATGAAATAATCTAATGCCATAACAACATCTATTTCAAACATAGTCAACTTAGTTTCTTCAATTAAATCATAGTATTCGTTAATAAAATCAACAATATTCTTATCACTAATAAATTCTCCATTTATTCTAATACGATCATTATGAGATATAATGCTAGGACTAGAGAACATACCAACTTTATAATCAGATGCACTTAAGCATTCACTTATATAAAAAGCAGTACTTCCTTTTCCATTTGTTCCACCAATATGAATATACTTTAAGCTTTCATAATCTATTTCTGCTTTTTCTAAAAAAACATTTACTCTAATAAGTCCTAATTCAAAATTAGTTCTTGTTTCAATATATGCTAGTACTTCTCTTAAATCATTAAATTTCATTGTGTTCTCCAATCTATTTCTTCTAATCCTTTTTTTCTTAATAAAGCATTTACTTTATTAAAATAATCATGTCCAAAAAATAAACGTGCTGATAATGGTGAGGGATGTGCCCCCTTAATAATTTGTGCATTAACTAAATACTTTTCATAGCTTTTTGCATCATTCCCCCATAAAATAAATATTACCTCTTTATTAGAATCTATATATTTTATTAAATCAATCACAAATTCTTGCCATCCTATTTTAGAGTGTGATTTAGCTTCACCCTGTTCAACACTTAATACTGTATTTAGTAATAAGATTCCTTGTATTGCCCATCCTTCTAAATTAGGAGAACTATTTTTAATACCAGTTGTTGCTTCTATTTCCTTAAAAACATTACGTAAACTAGGTGGAACCTTTTCTTGTTTTGAGCTAAAAGCTAGTCCATCAGCAACCCCAGGTGTATGATATGGATCTTGTCCAATAATCACCACTTTAGTATTACTTAAGCTTGTTAAATTAAGAGCTCTAAGTAAATCATTACTTTTTGGAAATATTTCCTTCTTCTTATATTCAATTTCTAATCTCTTTATTAATTGTAATATTTCTTCTTTTTCAAGTTCTTTATCAATAAAAGGTAGCCAATCATCTGCAACATTTTTAAAGGCATCTTTTATTTCTAAATTATTATCTTTCATTTACTCACATCCTATAGTATAAATCTACTTAACCATTATACCCTTTTACTATAAATATTACTAACAAATAAAACTTGCCTTAGCTTATTATAATTGTATAATATAGACAAAGAGAGGATGTGTATTGTATGTTTGAAACTAAAAGATTAAAAGTATTAAAAGCTAGTCCAGAAGATATTGAAAAAATAAGAGATATAGAAAAAATTCCAGAATATTCTTTATTTATTTTCTTAGAATCATATGAGGAACATCTTGCCCAAATAAATGATCCTAACATTGAATTATGCACTATCATTGAAAAAGAAACTAACGAGTTAATAGGATTCTATCTATCTTGCTTATACCCTAATGATTTAACTTATGAACTAAGAAGAATTGCGATTACTAAACCAAGAAAAGGATATGCTACTGAAATATTTGAAGGATTATTTGATTATACATTTAATACTTTGAACTATAATAGATTTTGGTTAGATGTCTTTAGCGATAATACTAAAGGTATTGCTTTATATGAAAGTTTAGGAATGTATCGCGAAGGTATCCTAAGAGAGAATCATAGAATGCCACGTGGTTTAATGGATCAAATTATTTATTCAACATTAAAATCAGAATATGAACAAAGAAAATGAGCTAAATAAGCTCATTTTTTTAGTCTGGCATAACAGAAATATAATAAATAATACGATCTGCATACTTAGGATTTTTATGGAAGGTCTCAAGTTCGTCTTGCAACATTGAAACTTCATCACTAATAATACCATCTACATTCATAAACATAACTTTATCCATGGCATTAGATGTATTAACAGTCCATGCATATACTTCTTTTCCAAGTAATAGTGATTTAATTACAAAGCTATCATTTAAAGTAGTCTCTTCCATTGTATACATATCAGCATTAGTATTTGGATATACTAAGTTATAAGGCATAATATAAGAAACTGGAATGCGGGGTTCTAGTTTTTTTACTTTTGTGATTACATCAAAATCTAATGATTGTATTTGATGCTTGTTACTAATTAAATTATCTTTGTACTGTTTAATAAAATTATCCATAAATTTATCTGAATCACGTTTTGTTGTTTTAATTTCAATCAATAATTTTTGGTTTAGGTTGTTTGCTGTTTTTAAATAATCATCAAAACTTGCTAGAGGAGCTTCCATATCATTTTCACTAACTTTCATTTTCTTTAATTGTGCTAATGTATAGTCTTGAGGTGTTCCACTAACTCCTGCTAGATTATCTAAATGATTATCATGCATCATAACAAACTGATTATCTTTTGTTTCTTGTACATCTATCTCAATATAATCTGGTTTTAATTTAGATGTTTTTATTAGTGATGGAATTGTATTTTGTACTCCATTTGGATTACTCAAACTATCAACACCTCTATGAGATATAACTTTGGGATTAGAATCTAGTAAACCATTTAAAAATAAGATATTAAACAAAAATAAAGAGAATGCCATGACTCCTAATACTAAAATATTAAATTTATGAAGTAATGGTCTTGCTTTATACTCCATGAAATATTCCTCACTATCAAATTCTTCAACTATTCCTGCCTCTTTAATCAAGAAACTTAATAAAAGCAATGCAGTCCATGCTCCTCCAATAAATATAATAACTTGAACTAGTGACAAATTAATAATACCACCAATAAGAGGAATAGGGTTTCCCATTCCATCAAGTCCTAGTTGAATAAAATAGAAGATAAATAATAATAAATACTTAACTCCAAAACAAACTATAGCTAAGAATAAAATTCTAATAAAATAATGAATAAATTTTTTATCAGTCATTGTCAAACTTTTTCTACGAGCTTCTTTTAAAGGCATTTCCTTTAGTATTACAAGTGGTAATATGAATTGTAGTCGAATAGCTATATAACTTAGTAACCAAGCCCCTACAAGTAATAAAACTGCATATATTACATTTTCACCAAGAAAGTCCATTATAAAAGTTGGGACTACTACCTTATCTAGCAATCTTGAACTAAATACTTCCTGACTAAAAGGAAGTATTTAAATAAAATAAAAGATAAAGAAAGGAAATGATTTTAAAGCATGATATCTTAAACTTAAAAAAGCTTCTTTAAATACAAACCACATATTAAATTGTCTTTGATAAATTCTTTTGATTCCAATTAATAAATAAGCAAATTGAAAATAAATAGCATATATCAATAACAACAATAATATTATCAAGGATATTAAAACAACTGGCTTTTCTATTAATACTTCAAGATTAGTATACGAAAGAAATGGTACTCCTTGTTTTAAAAGAACAGTTGAAATCACTATATCAAAAAAAGTAACAACAATTGAAAGCATTACATTAATACTAAAGAATAATATTAAATAACTAGTCCATTGTGAAAGAAACTCTTTGGTACTATATTTAAGATATTTAATCATTGTCATAACTTTTTCTCCTTTATAATATTTAACTTTAAGTATATTTACTAAATTTTATCATAATTTATTATGAGAGTAAATTTAATCAAAAAACGAACCATTTAAAGGTTCATTTCTATTATTTATTTAAACGATAATTATTTACTCATTATTTTTTCTTTTAACTGTTTAAATTCTTCTTCATCTATGATACCTGAATCTAATAACTTGTGAGCTCTCTCAATTTCATCAAATAAGTTAGATTTGTTATTGTCTTTTTTAGGTATTTTTTTAATTAGTTTATCTTTAATTGATTCATTATCTTTCGATTCTATATTCTCTTCTGCATCAACATTCTCAATAATAATAATGTCCTTTTCATAATCCTCTTCATTGTATTCTAAACCTTTACCTAATTCATCTTTAAGTTTATTGGCCATCGGCTTCATTGAAGCATAATTCAATCCCCCAGAAACAACACCGCCTACAACTGGAATTACTTTTGATACACCTTTCGAAAATGTTGTCTTAGTTAATTTTGTCCCAAATAGACCAAGAACTTTTTTAAGTACTGGATAGTAAAATGTTTTCGTTAATGCTTTTTGAGGGATTTTCTTCATAGCCTGTACAGATAACTTGCTAGACATGACTCTTATCATTGAACCAGCCGAAGAAACCCCTAACATTATTCCCAAATATAGTAATAAGGTGTTTTTAGCTTGATCATCCAATTCATCCTGATTATTCCAAATATCTTCATGACCATAAATATATGATATTTCTTGAGCAAGTTTAATTGAATAGGCATAAAACTGTGCAATATCTGCTGGTATAGTAGCTGCCATTGCAAGCCCACCTGGAACACCAGTAGCGAAAGAAACAGCACTTGATTGATTAACTACCGCATTAATTCTATTTTGCGCAGTTTTATCTAAGTCCTCTTTTGTAAAAAAATTGACTGGACCTTTCAAAACTAATTCATCAAGATTTTCTACATTTTTACCAAATACTTTTACTAAAAATTCATTTCTATTCACTTTCACTAATGGTAATTTTAATGACTCATTTAACACTTTTAAAGCTAAGCTTTCCTCTTCAGCTAAGTTACCTATTAAAACTTCATTTTGTTGTACATCTTCATTGTTTATATCCATATTTTTCTCCTATCAACAATATATAATCTAATTTTACAAATATATAAGTATAATATCAATAACTTTCTTTAAAAATGGTTTGAAGTTTATTTTTTACGATATTATTTTACATATATTTTCTAAATCTATTAAATCTATATCGCTTTGAGCAAGTCCAATTAAAGTTTTAAATTCCACATTTTTATTAAGAGAATTACACAATGAATTTTTATCAACATCTTCTATATCAATATCAAATAATAGATTTCCTAAGTAAATATATAACTCTTCTTTCTTCTCTTCTATAGAAATGTTATTTACCTTTGATGGTTCTACAAAGTCAGCTCTTACTATTTTCGGTTGTAAATCTTTAATTGGTTCAATTAATAACTTTGTTGCTGAATCCATTATCTCCAAATAAGTCATTAATTGAAGTTTTTGTCTTTCTGACAATTCACAATATTGATTTTCATAACCTTCTAGTTCTTTTTTAGCATCTTCTAATATTATATTTTCACTATCAATTCTTATTATTCTTTCACTTAGTTCAACAATAGATAATTTAAATGATTCAATATTTCTATCAACAATTGATGTAAATACGTTCTCTACTCCTTTTTTATCTTTAATACCTTTAAAGATAGTTGAACTACTTTCTAAAATAAAAGTCGCTAGTGTTGACCAACCTACTGGACCAGTTAAAAGTAGTAATAAATCTCCGATTGACATTTCAATTTCATCAGCTTTAATATTATCTGTTTCTAACCATTCTATTGTGGCTCTATTAGTTGCTACACCAAAGACTGTAGCTGCACCTAAGGCAGTTGTTGATTCAAAAGAAACATAAGCTAGATCAGATTTTGAACTTGATGCTTTCTTTTCTATTTCTTCAAATTCATCTTCAATTATTTGTGCTTGTTGAATCCACTTTATTCTTTTATTTCTTAAGATATCTAACTTTGTATTTATATCACTTGGAAAGTCATCTATCTTATCTAGTACTAATTGCAGGCTAATAAGGTTTTCAGCTAAATCTCCTGCTTTTTGTCCAAGTATTTCTATTTTTTCATTTGTTAGCTTAGCCATTTCTTTTACTTTAACTTTTCTTACTTCAAATATATTTTCTTTCTTTAACATAATTTCACCTTTAAAGAACCTTTCTTACTTATATTTTAATAATTGCTTTTATTTAAATCATAGACCGTAAATTACTTATTGTAAATATTATAACAAACAAACGTTTTTATATACAATTAGTAATATAATATAAGTAAATAAAACCATATCACTTATGATATGGTTCATTATTCATTATCTTATACCCACGATATATTTGTTCTAAAAGTAATAGTCTTATCATTTGATGAGTAAAAACTAAACTAGAGAAAGACCATTTAAAATTAGCTCTTTCAAGTACAGCTTTGCTTATTCCATGAGATCCACCTATTACAAAGACAAAAGATGAGTACCCATTAAGCATAGCTTTTTCAACAACTCTTACATATTCATGGTTGTTGATGTTTTTTCCTGCTACATCTAATGCGATTACAAAGTCTTGTTTTTTTATATGAGATAAAAGTTTTTCACCTTCATCATTAACTACATTTTCTATGTCTGCTTCACTTGGGTTATCATTTATTCTAGTTTCTACAACTTCTTCAATACTTAGTTTGCAGTATGGTTTTAATCTTTTAATAAATTCTTCAATACCATCAACTAGATATTTTTCTTTTATTCTTCCTACACATACTATATTTACCTTCATTTAAATATTGCCACCTTCTGTTATTTTTCTAAATCCAGTATATTTTATATCGAATGTTATATCTTTTTCATAATCATTAAATACTTTTTCAATTACTTCTTGTATACATCTTACATCATTAGCTTGATCACTAATATGTGCTACGTAAAGTTCTTTTAAGTTATCACATGTATTAACTAATACTAAAGCAGCATCTACATTATTTAAATGGCCTTTATCTGATAAGATACGGCGTTTAACATATGGTGGTCGATTAGTATTATTAAGCATTGATACATCGTGATTAAATTCTAAATATAAATAATCAGACTCACTTATAATTGGTAGATATTCTGATTTAACATAACCAGTATCACTTATTAATGTGAATTTTTGATTATTATATTCAATTTGAAAGCCTAGACACTCTTCATCATGGCTTAATGGGAATGGTAGTACATTTACATCATTGAATGTTGTAACTTCTTTATATGCAAGGTTTTCAAAGCTATATGATGGTGTCCCATTAAAACACTTAGAAGCAGCACAATGATCTGTATGAAAATGTGTATATAATACAATATCAATATCTTCTACACTTAAATCTAAACTAGCAAGTGATTCTTTTATATATTTCATAGTTCCACCAGCATCAATAACAATATTAAAATCACCACATCTTACTAGTGTTACATTTGCTTTAGAGCCACTACTTAAATTGTATATTTTCATTATTCAAAATCCCTATGTTCAATATTATTGAATTTACTGATTTCTTTTTCGAATGATAATTTAATAGTACCAGTTGCACCATTACGATGTTTACCAAAGATAAGTTCAACTAATCCTGTTTGATCACTTTCTTCATTTTCATAATAATCTTCACGATATAAGAAAGTAACAATATCGGCATCTTGCTCGATTGCTCCAGACTCACGTAAATCTGACATCATTGGTCTTTTATCATTTCTTTGTTCAACACTACGAGATAATTGTGAAAGTGCAATAACAGGTACTTTTAATTCACGCGCTAATCCTTTAAGTGATCTTGATATTTCAGATACAGCAACTTGTCTACTCTCATTTGAGCGATCACTACCTTGAATTAATTGAAGATAATCTATTACGATAAGACCTAGACCTTGTTCACGTTCTAATTTACGGCATTTAGAAGCAATTTCCATTACTTTAATACTTGGTGTATCATCAATATAAATTGGATCATTAGAAAGGATAGTTGAAGCACGCGAGTATTTTAACCAGTCTTCTTCACTTAACTGTCCATTTCTAAGTTTGCTTGATTCTATTCTACCAGTAGCACTTATCATCCTTTTTATTAGTTGGTCTGCACCCATCTCTAAAGAGAATACAGCAACAGGTTTTTGTGAAAGGTGAGCAGCATTTTGTGCTAAGTTTAAAGCAAATGCTGTCTTACCAACTGCAGGACGTGCTGCTAAGATTATTAAATCCCCTTTTTGTAATCCATTTGTTAAGTGGTCTAATTCTTCAAAACCTGTTGGCACACCAGTTAATCCATCTTTTCTATTTTGTAGTTCTACTAAGTTTTCATGTACTTCTTTTAAAACGTCCTTAGACATTTTAAAGTCTTCAGTTCTTCTATTTCTAGTTACTTCTAATATTTCTTTTTCTGCATCTTGTATTAAATCAGCAATTGATTCAACGCCTTCATATCCTTTAGAAGCAATTTTTTCACTAACATTTATTAATCTTCGTGCTAATGCATTTTCTTGAACGATGTTTAAATAATAAGATATACTTGCACTACTAAAAACTGATTGACTTATATTAGTTAAGTATTCTACTCCACCAGCTAGTTCTAATTTGTTTTCTTCAACTAGATAAGCTGTAAGACTAGAGATATCAACTTGCATTCTATTATCGATTAGATTTTCAATAGCTTCAAATGTAATGCGATGTTGTTCAACATAGAAATCATTCATACTTAAAATAGTAAGTGCTTCATCAATAGCATTCTTACTTAGTATCATAGCTCCTATTACACTTTGTTCTGCTTCAACATTATGTGGTAATGTTCTCATTATTGTTCTTTTACTACAACTTTAATAGTTGCAATAACTCCTTTGAATAATTCTATATCAATATTAGTAGTTCCTAAAGCAGAGATACTTTCTTTAGTTTTAACCATTTTCTTATCAATTTTAATATCGAAATCAGCTAAGATTTTATCGATAATTTGTTTTTGTGAAATACTTTTAAAGACTTTCCCACCTGCACCTACTTTTAAAGTAAATGTTAATGGTTTTCTTTCAAGTGTTGCTTTATTTTTAATTGCTTCTTCTTTTTTAATTTCATTTTCTTTGGCTTTAGCTTCTTTTTGTTTATCTAAAACTTTAACGCCACCTTTAGATGCTTCAATAGCTTTCTTTTCTCTTATTAAATGCATTCCAAATCCACCATTTACTTCAATGATTTCATCTTTTTTCCCTCTACCTTTTACATCTTCTAATAATATAACTTTCATCTTAGTCATCCTCCTTATATACTTCTTCATATACTTCTTCAATATATGCGACTATATCTTTTTCAACTTCGTTTATATTTCCATTTATTTGTGTAGCAGCCATTGAGAAATGACCACCACCTCCATAATGTTCTACTATTCTTTGCACATTGAAATCTCCATTACTTCGTGCTGATAATCCAATACTTCCATCTTCTAAGTAGCCCATAACAAATGTAGCTACTGTATCTTTAACATCCAGTAATTCTACTGCCGCTTGTGCTAATAGAGTTCTTGATACTGGTTCATCTGTATATTTTGAGATAGCGATATTATCTTTAATAAACTGTGCATCTGAAACAATAGCAAGTTTCTTTTGATAAGTATCTCTACTTACTTGTAATATCTCTTTTGCTTGTAGTGGACTAGCTCCATTATCTTTTAAAATTGTTGCAGCTTCAAATGTTCTAACTCCTGTTCTTACTGTAAAGAATGATGTATCGACCATCATACCAGCAAGCATCAATGTAGCAACATCACAATCTAGTTTAAACGATTTATTTTGGAATCTAAGTAATTCTGTTACAAGTTCTACTGTTGAACTAGCATATGGTTCAATGTAAACCAATAATGGATTTTTAATAAAATCTTTTGATTTACGATGATGATCAATAACGACCCTTTTTTCAACTGATTCATATACTTCTTGTGATTCAAATATTTCTATATTTGATGTATCTAATACTATTAATAATGTTTCATCATCAATCATATCTAAGATATCATTTGATGGTGCTAACAAGTTAAATTTATTTAATTCTAAAAGTCGATATGCATCAGCAGTACCTTTTTCCATTCGCTCTAAAGTAGAACAAATAAAGACTTCTTTATTATTAAGTGAGGCAAACTTTGCCATTCCAAGACATGCACCTATCGCATCATAATCAGCTTCTTGATGAGGCATTAATATAACTTTACTAGAATCTTGAATTAATGTCTGTAATGTATTAGCCATCATTCTAACTTTAACTCTATTTCTTTTTTCCATTGCCTCAGAACTGTTTCCATAAAATTTGTAGTCTTTATTAATTTGACGTTGTACTAATTGGTCACCGCCACGAGCAAGAGCCATATCTAATGCTTTACCTGCTTCATGTTCCATTTCTACTAATGAATCAAATCCATCGGCTGTACCAATTGATAATGTAATTAGGTTTTCATCATCTTTTCCGACATCTTTTACTTTATCTAATAGTTCTATTAATGATTTTAGTAATTCATTGTAATCTCTATTTTTTACGATTACTATATATGAGTCATTTTTATATCTTCTTAAAATGCAATCATATTGATTAATTGTATCAGTAATTAGTTGTCTAACTGATTGTACTAAGGGTTGAAAGACACCTTCAGAAAGAGAGGCACTTATATCATCAATACTATCTATTCTAATGAACAAGAAACAATCTTTTTCCTCATTATATTTTTTCATTGTTGTTACATATTCAGTTACATTTTTAAATAGAAACGTCTCTTCATTTTCTACTATTGTATAGTATTGGTCTCCATAGTATAAATATTCATCTCTTAAATCATCAACTAAAAAGCCATCAAAGACATCATTTATTCTACGATTTACATAGCTACCAAAATTATCTGTGAAAAATTCATTTTCCCAAATAACTTTGTGAGATTCTTTATCGTACATTAAGATACAATACTCATCCATATTAACTGCTTGATTAACTGAATTTGGAAGGAGATTTCTACTTTTTTTAATTTCTCCTTGAAGTGTTCTACTTTGTTTAATTATATAAGATAGTGAAAGTCCATTTATAATTACTAACATAACTATGAAGATAAAATTAGACAATCCAAAAAATAATAGGATGCCTAAAATAACATTTATTATCAAGATTGCTATTAGTGTACTCTCTAAATCTTTAATCTTTTGAAACATATTATCACCTCATTTAATTATAGTATAAATTGAAGGAAAATTAAAGTGTAATAAAAAAAGACTTTCAATTGAAAGTCTTAGATATTATTCACTTACATATGGTAATAAAGCCATTTGGCGTGATCTTTTAATTGCAGTTGCAAGTTGTCTTTGATACTTAGCACAAGTACCAGTAACACGTCTTGGTAAAATTTTACCTCTTTCAGAGATAAATCTTTTTAAAAGTTCAGTGTCTTTATAATCGATATGTTGAATGTTATTTTTTGTAAAGTAACATACTTTTCTTCTTCCACCACGTCTTTTATAGTTCATATTAATACACTCCTTTCACTCTAGAATGGTAATTCATCATCAGATATATCTAAACCACTTAGTATATTGTCAGATGAAGTATTTTGGTTAAAATCAGCAAAGAAATCATCGCTTGCTGGTTTATTTTGATTATTGTTGCTTGGTTGTTGTGGTTGACTATAGTTTTGTTGAGTAGCATTACTTGCACCTTTTGATTCAAGGAATTGAACATTCTCAGCAAATACTTCAGTCACATATACACGACGTCCATTAGCATCTTCGTAGTTTCGTGTTTGAATACGTCCATCAACACCTACTAAAGAGCCTTTACCAACATATGTTGCCATATTATCAGCAGTTCTCCCCCATGCTACACAGTTAATGAAGTCAGCTTCACGTTCACCATTAGCATTAGTAAAAGTACGGTTGATAGCGATTGTAAAGTTCACAACACTACTACCACTATTTGTTTTTTTCAATTCAGGATCCTTTGTTAGTCTTCCAACTAATATTGCTTTATTCATATTATAAAACCTCCTAAATTATACTTCTTCTGCAACTACCATGTGTCTGATAATATTACCATCAATTAATGAAAGTCTTTCAAATTCAGCAATTGCATCATTGTTTGCTTCAACTTGTAAAATCATATAGTGACCTTTGTTCACTTTATTAATTTCATAAGCTAAGTCTCTTAAACCCCAGTCTTTTGTTTCAAGAACTTTAGATCCGTTGTCAGTTAAAATTTTATTATATTTATCAACAACTTCTCCTCTGTTTGAATCATCTAGACTAGGATGAATGATATACATAATCTCATATTTACGCATCCTAGGCACCTCCTTCTTGGTCTAATGGCCCAATTATTTTTCAAATCGAGCGAAGGCGAAATATATTCGCTTGTTCATTATATCATAACCACACTTAAAAGTCACATGTTTTATTGTCTTTTTGAACTCTCTCCAACAAGGACAAATTCTTGTGCTAAAACTCTTATTCTTTCAACAATACGCTTAGCTTTAGTTGGCTCAGATAACTTAGATGTTTCTTTGTAATGTTCTTCCAACTCACTAATAAGATAATTAGAAGTAAAATGAGTTAACTTATTATTTTTCATACGATAATCTAATAATGGAAATAATATCTCATCTCTATTTATTGTATCAACTCTTTCAGAACCAATATCATCAATAATTAAAATATCAACATTTTTTAAACGATTCATAATACGATTGAATGTTTGTTTATCATCTTTATCATTACTAAAGTAATTATTTCTAAGCTCATTAAACAAGTCATTTAATAAAATGTATGCAACACGATAGCCCTTATCTAAATAAGAATTTAATAAGGTTTCTATTACAAATGTTTTTCCAACACCAGGTGCTCCACTTAAAAATAAACCTTTATCACATTCTCCATCCAGAAGTTGTCCAAGATGTTTTATCATCTCGACTCTATCTTGTGAAATAGTAATTTGATCAATTGTTGGTAGTGCTTTTGAAAAATTAAATGTAGAATATACTAAATTAGAAAACTTAGCTTCAACTTCTTCTTTTTTTTGTAGATATTCACATTTTCTTTGAACATAGTCAAAATCACTAAACCATAAATAATGACCTCTGACCTTTTGTTTACAATATGAAAGACCATAGCATCCTTCACACTTACGTTTTGATTCAACTACATCTAGAACAGGAATTAAATCTATTTTCTTATTCTCTTCTTTTAATTCTTGGTATGTTTTTATAAAGAATTTATCATTACGGTATTTATCTAAAATTGATTTTGTGATTTTATCTAAATCAATATTAGTATCAAGTTCAACATTAACTCTTTTCATCTTCATTCACCTACGTTCTTTTTAAAATTTCTCTTAATTCTAATGCTACCTCTTCATCTACAGGTTCTTCTTTTTCTTGATACCAAGTATCTGTAGTACCAATTGTAGTTTTATTATTATATTGTTTTTTCTTTGGTTTAGTACTACTACTTTGTATTGCTTTGACTTTAGCTTGGGCTTGTTCAACAGTATTAATATTTTCTTGTTGCCACGATTTAGCAATTGCCTTTACATAATTAATATTTATATTACCATTTTGTTTTATCACAAAATCTAATAAAACATTACATACTCCATAATGCATTTCATAGTCTTTCATAATTTTTTCAATATTCAACAAATCACTATGGTCAATTTTTAAAGCCTTAAACTTATCCTTTAAGAATTGTGCTACGCTATTTTTTTCAAATATATTAGCTGCATCATTATTTCTAAGATGAACTAATTCTAAGCTTGATTTATATGTATCAATTCTTGTTTTTAAATCTATATTAGTTATCATTTGATCGACATTTAATTGTTGCCCATCATATGATTCTACAATTAAATCAACTAAATCTAAAGTTGTGATATTATAAGTCATCATTATCATTTCAATACTATCTTTAATCTTTCTATTGGCTAGTAAATGAGCTAGATTTACATCTCTTAATGCTTCTTTCAATAAAGAGAAATCATAATCTCCTTCAATTTTAGCATAGTCATATTGTTTATATTGTTCTTTCGTATTTATACAATTTGGATCATGTTGTAATGAAAAAACATCACTATATTTGTTTGAAATATTCTCATAACCATCTAAATCTTTTTCAATGTATTGGAACAACAATTTTGTTTTAATATAGTCATCCTTACCTAATGCTTGTTTTAGTTTTGAGACAAGTAAAGGATTCTTAAAGAAATATTTAGGTTTATCTGGAGAATAGATAATAAATTGAAAAGATGTCTGGTTATCACTTCTTTTACTAAAACTATTAATTAATCCTAAAGCTTCTAATAAAGCAAATGAGTCTTCTATTGATTTTAAGTCCATCTGCATTATTTTTGATAATCTATTTATATAAGAAGGACTTGAATATATTCGATCAATTTCAACTTCAGACCAAAGTGTAAAATAAAGAGCCATTGCTTGATGTCCTACTATTGGTTGATATAAAGCTGAAAGTATTTTACGATCAAAAGAGTGCAATTGACTTCTTGCACTTACAATATATATATCATTTGAATCTAACTTTTTATTCACAATAACTCCCCTTATTTAATCTTAACAAGCTCAAAATCCATTCCAAATATTACACTAAAATCATAATCTAATATTTGTTTTTTATCTTTAAAATGTAAAGTTCTAATAACTGGATAAGCACGAAGTTCATATTTTCCAGCTTTTTTAACATTTAAATCTTTATGTTGTAAAGCAGTAGCATCTTTAATTTTGTCTAATTCTTTAATTATAATATTATCAACAACATCATTTGTTTTTTTCTTTTTGAATTCATTAAAGTTTTTACCAGATATTTCTTTTAAGATATCTATCTTTTCATTATCTTTTAAATCATATGTATTTAATACACTATAACTTTCTTTGTCAATAAAATCAGCATATTCTAAGGCATATGCACTATTATTATTTCCATATCCTTCTAATAGTTTAAAACCTTTATAGTTTTTTTCATAAGATATTGATGCTGGATCTTTTATCCCTAATTCGTTTGCGATTGTATTATTATTTTCACTTGTTATCATTTCAATATTTTCTTTTGTTTGAATATTACCTATATCTTTTATTGAAGTGAATATAACATTACCATTTTTTGTTTTTTCTATATCTACTTTATTATTAGTTCCAAATGGCATAGTCATACATGCATTTAATACTAAGACTAATAATAATATTAAACTTATTCTTTTTTTCATCTTATTCACCCACTCTTACATATCTAAAAGATAAATCATCAAAAACATAATATGTTTTTATTTTTCTATCTTGTTCAACATCATTTTTAACTAAGTTTAAATCTAATACTAATTGATAGTTGCCTTTAGGTATTGTTTTATCTAATAAGACAATATCTTGATTCTCTTGTACTAATTGTTCTTGTTCACCTTTAAGTAATTTAGTATTCTTATCTTTTAGATAGAACTTAAGGCTTTCAATTAGTTTTTTATCTAATGGACTTTTTTCTTTTTTATCTTCTAAAATTTCTAAAACTGTTTTATAAGATAATTGATAAGAACTATTATTTCTTTTTCCATCATGTTTAATATTATAATCACTTAATACTAAGTAGTTATTTATATTAACTGATTCCATTTTTACACAATTACTTTTTTCAAATTGATTTGTATCTTTTTTTGTTTTAACAAGTTTTTTTACATCAATTTCTTTATCATAAATTAATGATTTGTCTGGTTCACTCACTTTAGAGCGTGATGTACAATCCATCTTATATGCTGGCTTGTAAAGTCCCATAGACCCATCTGGTTGTGTAAAGTAGGTATATGCATAATAACTTCCACCTAAAACTAATAATATAATTATATATTTAGAATATTTTTTTATTTTTTCTTTCAAAATTAATCATTCCTTCTATTTGTCATTTCTAAAATTATATCATAACTAAAGTTTATTTAATATATCTAACTAGTGAATAACGCTAAATAAAAAGAGAAAAAACTAAAGAATATTCTTTAGTTTAAAACATAATATATTTGTTTGTAAATAGGTACATTAGTATTAGTCCATATACTTTCAAATTCTTTTATTGGATATTTATTATTATATTTACCACTTGTTTGATTCATTAATGAATCAGCAAGGAATATATTTTTATCACTATAGCCTATTACATTTACATAATGTAGTCCAACTTTAGGATCATTTATTAAGACAATGACTGGTTTATTTTTTGCAACATGCATTTTTAATTGTTCAATACTACCTTTATACATTGTTATATTATAATTATTATCTTTAAAATATTTTACGATTGCTTGAGGCATTACATATCCACTTGTAAATTTATAATTTAAATCATTATATACTTCATCACCTTTTATTTTATGACCATTCATTCTTAAAAGGTAAGCAGAAGAATATCCTGCGCATTGATTTAAGCCTTGTTTATCAAATGTTGTATTATTCTTAACTAGAAATTTTTGTGGGTATTTATCATTTATTTTATCTTTTTTAGGTAATCTTTGTGCATATAAATCAAATATAGTTAATCCATAGTTCTTATAACTTAAGTACGCTTGTCCTGCAATATTTAGAACCACAAATATTATTAACAATGAAAAAATGACTTTTTTTAGCTTTTTCATATTATATACCTAGTACTGTATACATAATAGCTTGTACATACATATTTATTTCATCTTGGCATATTTTCGATATTTGTTTGTATTGCATTACCATATCTCTAGCTAGTGTATATGTCTGATAGTTTAGTGTTGGGGAATACTTAATATCGTATTCTAATAGCTGTGCTACTTTTTTCATTGTTGTTGGCTTAATAAAAACCTCGGCTTTAGGATTAAAGAAAGATAAAAAGAAAGTAATAATTGGCCATTTAGCAACGTTTGTTTTTGAATCAGCTTTCTTTAATGAAAGAACTCTAACAAAATTATTAAATGAATCTTCATTAAGTTCATTTAACATTTCATAAAGAGAAGTTAGAAAATCTTCTTGAAGCTTTTTATCTGCAATATAATTTTTAAATGCTACTTTTTCAAAGACTGATACCATCGAGCAAGACGTTAGTAATTTTGTTATAAATTGGATATTATCAGCGACCGTTGGTGGATATTGTTCCATCAATCTTTCGATATCAAATGCCTCAACTTTTTTTAAGATTCGATTATTAACTTTATGTCTTTTAGATGCTTCTATAAAAGATATATCTTGTAATCCATCTGGATATAATTTTAAGAACATTTCATCTATTAAATATATATTATTATTCATAAGTTCACCTCATTATTAATAATATTCTACCATAACTCCACTATAATCAACACTCAATTTTCTAAAGTCTAGTCCCTCAAATGATTTTATATACTCATTTATTTGAGTTTCTTTATTTGCTTCTGCAAGAAACATCATTGTTGTCCCTGCACCACTTACCCAATGTGTTACAAATTTATTACTTGCAATAATATTTCTTATTTGATTAATATTACAAATTAAATTCATTCGATACTCTTGGTGTATTTGATCTTGTGAGACAATTGGTAAATAGTTAATTATACCCTTTTCAAAGGCATTTAAACATATACTAGCACGAGCTATATTATGGATAGCTTGAGCGTATGTTAATTCAGTTGGTAAAGCTGCACGAGCTTTTGATGTTGATAGTTCTTCTAGACCAATTAAAGCATAGAAAGATAGGCTTGGTGCAACTTCAATACGGTGATAGTAAATATCATTATCATCTAATACAGCTGAAACCATTCCGCCAAGTGCTGCAGGTGCAGTATTGTCTGGATGCCCTTCTACTAAGCATGCTTCATATGCAATTTGTTGGGGGCTTAAATTAAGTTGTCCATATATATTAGCTGCAACAATTCCTGCTAGAATACATGTTGAACTTGAACCTAGACCTCTTGCAATAGGGATATTAGTTTCTATTTTAAGATTAAATGGTCCATCTACTTCTTTATTATACTTTTTCATAACTCTTAGATATGATTGGTAAACCATATTATCTTTATTATCATATTTTTCATTACCTGAATCGATAGAAAACCCATCTTCAAAACTAAAAGTAAAGTAATTATATAAATCTAGTGCAATTCCAGTTACATCAAATCCTGATCCGATATTTGCAGTTGTTGCTGGCACCCTAACTCTAAATGATCTATGAACTTCACCATCTAATTTAGATAGTAAGTAAGGTGCTACATCATTTACATTTAATACTGTTTTAAATCTAATTGGTAATTCTTTTAATTCTTTTAATTTATTAGGTATATCTTCATTCATTACTTTAGAGATATCTTTAAAATTACTACTTTCTAAATTTAAGGCATGCATAATTGTATCACTAAACTTAAATGGTGATGCAGTAGCAACGACTAATGAATAATTTGAAGTTTTATTTAACCCTTTATATGCTAAAGCAGTATGTGGGTCTATTACATAGTTATTATTATCATATTCTTCTTTAATAATCTTATAAACATCCTCATCATTTCCATATTCACATACAAATTCTTTTTGTAATTCTTCTAATTGTTGTTTATTTAATTTAAACACTTTTTCATTTGTTAGATTATTCATCATTTCTTGATTAAATTGAGGACCAAATTTCATAGCGATTAATCTTTCTAGATTCGAAGAAATTAAGATATCCATTGATGGTGCAACACTCTTATTTAGTTCTCTATTATTAATATTATAAACACCTGTATTTAGAAAGTCGTGTAGAACATTATTTGCATTGCTACAACAAACTAATTTATCAACTTTAACTCCCATTAATTTTGCAATATAAGCAGCTAAAATATTTCCGAAATTTCCTGTAGGTACAGCGATATCTATCAGCTCATTTTCTTTGATTTTCTTGTTATTTATTAGTTGTAAATATGCATAGATATAGTAAATTACTTGGGGTAATAATCGGGCAATATTTATTGAATTTGCACTCATTAAATGATAACCTAATTTTTCAAATGTAGCTAAATTTTCTTTATCATTTAAAAGTTTTTTTACATAAGTTTGGGCATCATCAAAGTTACCATTAATCGCAATGACTTCTACATTATTTCCTTGTTGTTTTACCATCTGCTCATACTGTATTTGGCTTACTCCATTATTTGGATATAAGACTGCTATTTTTATTCCTTCTAAGTCTTTTAAGGCCTCTAATGCTGCTTTTCCAGTATCTCCAGATGTAGCACTAATAATATATACATCTTCTTCAATACCTTCCTTTTTAGCGGCTAATTCCACTAAATAAGGATATAAAGCTAATGCCATATCTTTAAAAGCAGCACTTTGTCCATGAAATAATTCTAAATAACCATAATTATCAAACAACTTTAAATCTAAAATCTTTTTTTCAAAGTTTTCATTACTATATGCTTTGTAAACAGCATCTTTTAAATTATCTTCACCTAATTCTTTAAAGTATATTTTCAATACCTCAAAAGCTACTTCTTGATAAGAATAATCTTTCATACTTATTATATCAATTGGTTTTATTTCACTAGGAATATATAATCCTTTTAAACTATCAAAAGGATTTAATATAGCCTGTGAAGCTGATACTTCTTTATTATCTCTACTACCTAAATAAACCATACCTCTCACTCCTTAAATTATATTATCAATTAAATGCAATGCTATTTGAACACTATTTCCTGCTGCACCTTTTCTAAGATTATCTGCTACACAATAGAAATGAAGAATTTTATCATTAAATAAATCTTTTCTAATACGACCTACATAAACTAAATCATTACCTTTAGCTTCACTTGCTATTGGATAGATATTATCTTGTGTATCATCTCTTAAAGCTATACTCAAATCATTTTTAAAAGCCAACTTTAATTTATTAACATCTAAATCATTTTCAACTTCAACACTTATACTTACACCATGTCCTACTTCTATTGGCACTCTAATACATGTTGCTGCCACTTCTAAATCAGTGAGACTTAAAATTTTCTTAGTCTCATTAATCATTTTATGCTCCTCTTTACTAAAACCATCACTCACATAATCATCAATTAATGGAATTAAATTCTCTTTTATTGGATATGGATATAAATTTATAGTTTCATTTACTAAATCATTTACACCCTCAATCCCAGATCCAGAAACAGCTTGATAAGTTGAATATGTAACTCTTTTTAATTTAAATAAATCATCAACAACTCCTAATGGAACACATGATTGAATCGTTGTACAATTAGGATTTGCTATAAGATAAGTATCTCTATTCAACTTACTTAAATTTACTTCAGGAACAATTAAAGGCACACCATCAACCATTCTAAAGACACTTGAATTATCAATTACATATGTCTTATTAGAGATAAACAACTCATTATATTCCCTTGAAATATCTCCACCAGCACACATAAAGACAATATCTAAGTCCTTATCTATACTATCTTTACTTAATTCAATTATTTTATATTCATCACCATTAAATTCAACATCCTTACCAGCAGATCTTTTTGATCCATATAAAACTAAATTTCCTATAACAACTTTATATTCACTTAGTGCCTTTAATATATTCTTTCCTACCAATCCATTAGCACCAACAACTCCTATATTTACTACTATCATTTTATCACCCCTAAATATTAAATGATTCACTTAAAATACTGACTGTTTCTTTTGATTTATCTCTATCTATCAACATCGATAAAGATAAATTACTAATTATTGATTGATCAATATAAATCTCTTTATTATTTAATTCACGATATATATCGATACTTAATTGTGGTGAGGATACAAAACCTAGACCAACTAAAGTTATACAATCAAAATCATTTCTAATAACATATTCAAATAAATAATCTTTTTTTAATAATTCCAATTCTTTTTTTATTTGTGCTACATCAATATCATTTACCACAAAACTTATCTTATCTTGTTTACATTGCATAAACATTCCAAATTTTATATTATGAAAACCTAATATATCTAAAAGTGCATCAAATAGATTGTGATAATTTTTTATATTTGATACCTCTATTTTATTAACCTTATCATCAATACTTAACCCAGTTATATCTTTTTTTTCCATCATCTAAATCAACTCCTTATCCAAGTTCCACTAATATTACTAGTTAATTGTCCTACATAGATAGGAACGCTATAGCGAAGTGCTAATTCAACTGAACGTGGTTCTAAAACACCACTACCACTTAAAGCAAGTTCAAGCATTTCTTCATAACAAATGCTATCTAATTTATGAGCACCCTCTACTTTACGGGGATCAGCACTAAATACACCTTCAACATCTGTATATATTTCACAACTACAATCTAATTTAGCCGCCAAAGCTACTGCAGTTGTATCAGATCCACCTCTTCCTAAAGTCATAAAATCATTTTCTTTATTAACACCTTGAAATCCAGCAACTACAATAAAATCATATTTATCTAGATATTGCTTTACAACATCTATTTCAATATCCTTTATAACTGCTTTTTGATGAACCCCTTCAACCTGAATTTGTGCTTGAAAACCAGTTAGAGCCAAAGCCTTCTTATTTAGCTTTTGTAAGGCCATACTCATTAAAGTAGCACTTACTTGTTCACCAGTAGCAAGCAGCATATCAAATTCACGTGCACAGCCTTCATCATTTACTTGACAACCAAGTTCCAATAATTTATCAGTAGTATTCCCCATTGCAGATACAACTAAAACAATTTTCTCTTTAGCCTCTACTAACTTTCTTGCTATATCCTCTATTTTCTCAATTGTGGCTAAACTACTTCCTCCCACTTTAATAACTCTAACATTCTCCATTTCCTACACCTCCATAAAATAAAAAACCCTATATGTGTAATCTCACATACAGGGTTTGTAAATGAAGACTACAAGCAATTAACTTAAAATAGACTCCATTTAATATATTAGTAATATATCTTAAATGAGTCTTTTGTTAGTTGATGTAGTTGTGCCTAAATTAAAATTGATGATACTGATTATCTTTTCCATAATTTAAGCCTCCTTCATATCTTTCTTTTTTTAAATTGTCCTAATTATAACTAAATAAAATATTAAATGCAAGTTTTTTTTAATATTTATGCTCTAATTCACCAACTGCTTTAATTTTTATACGAACTGCATCCTCAGGATGATATGCAATTGGAAACTCTTCTACTTCAATTATTTCTACACTATTAGGAGCAGCTCCAGCTTTAATTGCATTTGTAATTGCTATCTCCTTAGAATTTGCGATTGCCTCTTCACGTGGTGTTTTTGCAAAACTAATTATTCCCTCAAAGTTACCACTTACTTTTGCAATACTAGCACCAATAGCATTAGCTACTTCAAAGTTGTCTGGAACTAAGACATTTGTTATATTAGAATATTCTTTTGGAACAATTGATGATCCACCACCAACCACAATTAGATTTTCATTAACTCTAGAAGTACTTACTAAATCAATTGAATCTTCAATCATACTCTTTACTTTTCCCATTACTTTTTGAGCGAACAATTCATCTAGATCTTTTAACTTTGTTTCATCTCCAAACTTAGCCATTCCTAGTTTAATCGCAATATCACTAAGAGTAATTGTTTTTCCACCAAAAATCAATGCTTCTTGACTAAGTGAATATCCAACACTATCTGGTCCAATTGTAATATTACCAAGTTCATCTTCACGTACAATTGTTCCACCCCCAATAGAGATACTTACAATATCAGGCATCCTAAAGTTTGTTGTAACACCACCAACACTCGATTCTATTGAAGTCTCACGAGGAAATCCATTAACAACCACTCCAATATCACTTGTTGTAACACCTACATCTAGAATAATTCCAGTATCTTCTTTTGATAAATAGATACCCCCTCTAATAGAGTTGGTTGGTCCTGATGCAATCGTTAAAACTGGGAATTTCAAGGCATACTCTACATCCATTAGCGTACCATCATTTTGACATAAATATATACTTGCTCCATTTATTTTTTCTTTTTTCAAAGCCTCTTTAAAACCACTCACTACATTTTTAATAACATTTACTAATGCAGCATTCAAAATCGTTGCATTTTCTCTTTCTAATAAACTTAAACTACCTATTTCAGAAGAAATCGAAACATTTGCATTTGGATCAATATTTTTAATTATATTTCTTACTTCCTCTTCTTGTGAACCACTAATAGGAGCAAATACACATGAAATTGCATAATTATGACAATTACCAATATTCACTTTTACAATATTTTCAATTTCTTCTTTATCAATATTTTTTATAGGAGTCCCATCATACTCAAATCCACCCTCAGCAATATAATATTCTTGATTAATAAGTTCTTTTATATCACTGGGCCAATTTGCATATGGATGAACTGCTCTTGTTGCTGGTCCTGCAAGTCTAATGCTAACTACTTTTTCTAGTTTCTTTCTTTCGACAATTGCATTTGTACATTGTGTAGTACCTAGCATTGCATGAGTAATATTTTTAACATCAATAACACTTTGCTTAATAACTTCTTTTAATGCATCATTAATTCCACTAAAAATATCTTTCGTAGTAAATGTTTTATATTTACTTACTACCATATTATTTTCATCAATTATAATAGCATCTGTATTTGTTCCCCCAACATCTATTCCTACACGATACTTCATTACTTATTCCCCCTTTGTAATACTTCAATTGGTACATATTGATAATCATAACCAAAGACACGTGGTCCTACTAATTCAATACCCTTTTCTAAGCGCCATTTTTCATCACATGGAAAAGCAATACAAGTTATTCTTTGTCCAAACTTTAATGTCTCAGTCGTAATAGGCATTTTTGTTTGGTAATCTAAAATACAAATTAAGTCTGGCACCATTGCTATTAAATTATTGTTTTTAAATGCTACTAAATTCTCATTCTGCAGAAATATTTGATATTCATTATTATTATCAAACGAATCCATAACTACTTTCCCCTTATTAAAACCACCTTCATAAGTTCGATAGACATCACTAATTTTACCATCAAACAAATGAAACGCTCCAAGACTATTAACCATATCCTCTACAGGTGTTTCACTCTCATTAATAATCTTTCCTATTTCATATGATTTAGTAACAATACCTTTAACACCAAAAATATTTAATGTTTCTTTATTATAGTAGCTTTCAGACATCATTGCTGAGCCACCAAAATCCATTGTTAAAGAACGACAATACTTTTCCATATCTTTAGGATTATTAACTTTCATTACCATATAATCTAATTTTTCATTCCCTAGTACAATTGTAGAATTATCAATATCAAAAATAGATTGAGTAATCATTTGTAGTTCAGGAAAAGCTCTCCCCATACAATCAACATCTAATAATGGAAGTCTCATATTAGCTGCAGCTACAATAGGTATCATTGAGTTTAATCCACCAGCTTCAATAGGATAAAGTGCTGATAATTCAACATCCATAACTTTAGACATTCCTGCTATAACAGTCGGAAACTCATCACCATTAGGAATCTTTTCAAGACTAACACTAGGTGCACCCATCATAGAAACACATCCAGCCATCTCATCATCTTTTAGATCATCAACTTGTAATAATGGAATTGGTCCATTCTTTTCAATAGCTTGTAAAGCCATTAAATAACCTATTTTAGGATCGCCACCTCCACCAGTTCCAAGTACAGTAGCTCCTACTACTGCATGTTTTAAAAATTCTTTATCAATCATTATATTTTTAGACATATAAACTCCCCCTATCTTTTAATTTTCATTATAAATATATACAGTATAAATGGCACAATAATGCTTAATATTGGTAGAGCATTTGCAAGAGTAGGAATGTTTGCAATAAAATCTGGTTTAAATGTTGAAATAATTCCTAATACTGCACCAACTAGATATGATGCAATTGCTTTTCCTTGATTTGGTTCTTTTTCCATATACCCTTCTACTTTACCTTTATGTAAAACCCAATAGTCAGCTATCATAACACCTGCAATTGGGATAATTAAATTAGTTAATAATGTTAAGAATAATTGGAAATGAGTAGATATACCTATTACCGCTAAAACAGTACCTATCACTCCTGTAACAGCAGTCATTTTGGCTCTATCACTATCTTTTAAGTTTAATCCATTAACAACTGCAATTCCTGCAGAATATGCATTTGCTACATTAGTTTTCCATGTTGCTACTAACAATACCAAAGAAGATATAATTGGAAATGGAATATTCTGATTAATTACAGTTACAATATCAGGATTATTTACTCCATTATTAATAGATACAATTGTTAGGAATACTCCTATAAAAAGCAATAACATTCCAACCGGTACTATTCCTATGAAAGCAGCTTTAATTGTATCTTTACGATTTTTGTTAAACCTTGTATAATCTCCAGCAATTACTGCTCCTAAAACAAAACTACCAATAACAATAACAACTCCATCTATAAAACTCATTGTTTCACTAGGCTGATAACTTACAACCGCATTCAAATCAGCTCCTTGTAAAGCATTAAAGAAAGCCCATAAAAAAACTATAATCAATAATGGCACTGTATACTTACTAATATTTTCAAGTACTTTGAATCCATAAAGAGCACTTATTAACACTACAACCCCCATAATAATTGATGCTAATTTTAATGGTATACTTACATTGAATATTTCAAATAGTTGTTGGAGCGCTGAAGCAGCAACACCAGTTTGCACACCAAACCAGCCTATTAATGCAATCGCAATTACAAATGAGAATAGTATATTTGCTAGACCACTTCCAAATGATTTACGTGCTAAAACAACAGCTGGTCTTCCTAAATCAGAAGACTGGCTACCTTGTAAAGCTGTGATTAAAATAATAACTAAATACCCAACTAATCCTGATAAGATTGCAAGCCCAAAACCAAGCCCACTAACCAAAGATTGACCTAAAAGGATTGATGGTAAACAAACCATTGTACCCATCCAAATAAACATTACTGAAATCCATGATTGTCGATCTTCTTGTGGTACTTCACTCGTAACAAACTTATCAAAGTCAATTGCCGATTTCTTTTTATCAGACATCTTAATTCCCCCTTTTCTTTCCCCAATAAATACAAAAAGCCAAATGGAATTCCATCTGGCTTTTAAATAATATACTTATGTATAATTAAAATTAATTAGAATGGAACAATCTAGGCAATAAAGTAAAAAAATATTTATTTACAATAAATCGTATATTTATGTATTTTATAATAGAAACATTACCCATTCTTTACACTCTCCTTATGTATTTATTGCGTTAAAGTATATCATTTTAATTTTTAGAAAGTCAATATTTATTTCATAAATATGAAAAAAGACTACTATGAGTCTTATTTCGAGTATATTAATTTTCCATCTAACATTGTTTTTAGTACTTCAGTATCATTAATATTTTCAAAATCAATATTAAAGATATCTTGATTTAATACAATTAGATCTGCTTGCTTACCAACTTCTAAACTTCCCTTGATGTTCTCTTCAAATGATTGATATGCCCCTTCATATGTATAAGCGTAAACGGCCTGTTGCACACTTAAACATTCTTTTTCGTTCCAGCTATGAATCATATTACCACTTAAATCTTTACGAGCTACTGCACAATAAATATTGTGAAAAGGTGATGTAGATTCTACTGGACTATCAGTACCTAGCGATAAAGAAACTCCTTCTTCAATCAATGTTTTAAATGCATAAGAAGTTCTTGCTTTCTCTACTCCAACTCTATCTTCTACCATATGAATATCATAATGCAAGAATATTGGTTGAGCATACACTACTGCATTAATATCTCTTATTCTTTTGAGTGCTACTGCTTCTGTAATCTGACAATGAACAATACCATGTCTTAAATCTTCTTTTGGATTTTCTTTTTCTAGTTTTTCATATAAATCTAATATTTGATTTATAGCACCATCACCTATTCCATGAATGGCCATTTGTATATTATTATTTTGGGCAATATTTCCTAAGCTAAATAACTCTTCATCATTATATATGCTAATGCCATTTATATCTTCATCATGATAATTTCCTTCTAATACGGCTGTTCTAGCTCCCAGAGAACCATCTAATAATAGCTTTAATGGACCTATTCTATAATTATTAAAACCTTCACTAATATGATATGACTTATTAATAAAATCCTGTAATAAATCAACTTTAGGAAGTAAACATTGTTGGTATACTTTTAAATTTAATTTACCTTCTGTATCTAATTCTTGATATGCTTTCATAATAGTTTCATATTGAACTCCTGGTAATGCAGTAAAATCATCACTTTGAACTGAAGTAATTCCTTGTGCATTGACATGATCAGCAAATCTAACAATCAGATCTTTAATATCATCAACTTCCAAAATAGGTAAATTACTATAGACATACCCTAGTGCACCTTCACTAAATAGACCATTTAAATCTCCATTATCATCTATATATATTTTACCATCATCTAATTGTGGTAAGTTATTTTTATCTAAATTTATTATTTCTAAGGCTTTACTATTTACAACACAAATATGAATACAAGCTCTTATAAGACATATTGGAGTTTCAGTAGATATTTTATCTAGGTCATCCTTTGTTGGAAATTCTTTAACATCAAAATAATCTTGATTCCAACCTCTTCCAATAACCCAATCTCCTTGCTTTAAATCATCTGGCCAGTTATTTTGCGTAATATTAATTAAATCGGTTGTTGATCTTGCATTACATAAATCTATTTGTTGCATTTTTTGAGCAGTTAGTAAAGCATGTAAATGACTATCATTTAAACCAGGAATTACTACATGTCCTTCTAAGTCTATTATTTCATCTTTATTACTAACATATTCCATTATATTATTTGTAGTACCAACCATACTAATTTTATCATTATCGATTAATATAGCTTCAACAATCTCATCACTATTCATTGTATGTATTTTTCCATTTATAAGAGCTATAGACATTATAAATTCCTCATTTCTTTTATATCTCATTAACAATTCCATAATAACAAACCTCATTGCTTTTATCAATCTAATATCTAAACTATGTTATAATTGTATTATGACTAATTAATGTTTATATTTGTTTTTAATATAGACTTAGCGTAGTATTTAATATTAATATGAAAGGGTTGATAATATGGCATTTTACTATGATGAACATTCACGAACATTCAATGAATACTTATTAGTACCAGGTTACTCATCTATTGAGTGTACAACTGATAATGTTTCATTGAAAACACCAATTACAAAATATAAAAAAGGTGAAACTCCAGAAATTGAGATGAATATTCCATTAGTCTCTGCGATAATGCAATCAGTATCAGGGGAAGATATGGGTATTGGTTTAGCAAAAGAGGGAGGAATCGCTTTTATTTTTGGATCACAAAGTAGCGAAAATCAAGCTAGTATGATTAAACGTGTTAAAGCACATAAAGCAGGTTTTGTTAAAAGTGATGCTAATGTGAGTCCAGAACATACATTACAAGATATTCTAGATTTAAAAGAAAAAACAAATCATACAACTGTTGCGGTTACTATAGATGGCAGCCTAAATGGAGATTTTGTAGGAATTGTTACTAGTAGGGATTATCGTATTTCTAGAATGGATAAAGCTACTAAGGTTAAAGAGTTTATGACACCTTTAGAAGATATTGTTTATGCTCAAAATGGAATTACTCTTAAAGAAGCTAACAATATTATTTGGGATAATAAATTAAATACTTTACCTATTTTAGAAAACAATAAATTAATTGCGTTTGTTTTTAGAAAAGACTATGACTTACATAAAGATAATCCTCTTGCATTATTAGATGATCATAAAAGATATATTGTTGGGGCTGGTATTAATACAAAAGATTACAAGGAAAGAGTTCCTGCATTAATTGATGCTGGTGCTGATCTACTTTGTATTGATTCATCTGAAGGATATACAGAATGGCAAGAAATAACAATCAAATATATTAAGGAAAACTTTGGGGAACATATTAAAGTAGGAGCTGGAAATGTTGTTGATGAAGAAGGATTTAGATTTCTAGCTGAAGCTGGTGCTGATTTTATTAAAATTGGTATTGGTGGAGGTTCAATTTGTATAACTAGAGAAACAAAAGGAATTGGACGTGGTCAAGCAACTGCTGTAATTGAAGTAGCAAAAGCTCGTGATAAATATTTTGAAGAAACTGGTATTTATATTCCAATTTGTTCTGATGGTGGTATTGTCCATGATTATCATATGACACTTGCTCTAGCAATGGGCGCTGATTTTTGTATGTTAGGTCGTTACTTCTCTCGTTTTGATGAAAGCCCTACTTTAAAATTAGTAATCAATGGTAGCTATGTAAAAGAATATTGGGGAGAAGGTTCTGCTCGTGCTAGAAACTGGCAACGTTATGATATGGGTGGTGCTTCTAAATTAACATTTGAAGAAGGTGTTGATTCTTATGTGCCATATGCTGGTAGTTTACATGATGGTGTAGCGGAAACTTTAAATAAAGTTAAATCAGCAATGTGTAATTGTGGTGCTTTATCAATTAAAGAACTACAAGATAAGGCTAAGCTTACAGTTGTATCTTCTACTAGTATTATTGAAGGCGGAGCTCATGATGTTATATTAAAAGATAATAATTTCAATAATAGATAAATTTAAAGGAGTGGTAAGACACTTCTTTTTTTACTTTGAAATATGGATAATGTAAGTAGTATTACTTAATTAAAATTACTACTATTAGATTTTTAAGTTTGCATAAAAAAAGGAAGTTTAAACTTCCTTTTTGTTTTCTCTTGGACTAAAGTTATTTAAGAAATAATATGCCAAGTTATTATTTGTATCATTCATATAATACTCTTCCATTAAGTTTACATCTGTTTTTAAATCTAAACTTTGATCGTAATCGATACATCCACATTCATACATTTCTTGAATAATATTTCTTTCGAATTGAAATGCTTTTTCCATCTCTTTAGTATAATGAGGATTTAAATTAACATCATTAATACTTAATAGTTTGTTATTTTTAATCATATGAATTAATAATTGTTCTTCATTAATTTTCATTTTTAAATACGATTCATTGCGATCATCTATTTCACTCTCAATCATTTCTATTACTAAATAATGGTTATGAATAAATACTTCTTTAATATCTTTCATTGCACCTTTTGGTATCTGACGTCTTTGTTTATGATGATGAGGAAAAAAGCGACGGTAAATAATTCCACCAATTAATAATCTTAGTGAAAACACCCTATTGGAACGTTGTGAGAAAGATCTAAGCATTCTAGTATATGCTAAGTAGACTTTATTATCAATGCGATCTTCATCTAATAATTTATCTAGTTGTTTTCTTTCAATAGCAAGTGTGTTTTTAAGTATCTTCTTATCTAATTTGCGTTGTTCTCTAAAGTTTAAATCGCTAATACTAATTTCCATCTTCTTCAATCTAGAATAATATATTTTAATTACTGCTTCAATTTCTTCTCTATTTTCTGGAGTTATTTCTTGTTTTAATAACTCAACGGTTTTTTGAGCAATACGCAATTCTAATTCTTCTTTATTGTCTTCAGTTTTATCTTCTAAAATCCAAGGAAGAATAGTGATTGCTGCTATAATAGAACAAATAATAATTCCTGCAGAAATAAAGACAATAAGTGATCTTTGCGCAAATACTTCATTATTACCTAAAACAAAAGGTAATGAAGTAATAGTAGCAAGTGTAACCGTTCCTTTTACACCAGCTAATGTCATAATCATTTGATCTTTCCAAGTAATGTTTTTCCAGCCACTTTTAAAGCCTTTAAATATAACAAATAATATAAATCTAATTGCAAATAATGCAAGGGTTGCTACTAAAATAACTAGTATATAATACCAAATAGCGCCATGTGACCCTAAATTTACTTCTTCAATTATTACTGGAAGTTGGACACCTAAATAAATAAAGACAATAGCATTTAAGATTGTTGTTAATACATCCCAAGTTGATGATGAAAGAGCATTTAACTTTGCATCAAATAATGTATTTCTTTTAATTGCTGTTGCATCAAGAAAACCTATTGTAACTACTGCTAGAACTCCTGAAAAACCAAAGTGTTCTGCTAAAACATATGCTACAAAGGGAGTTAATATATCAAAGATAATAAAAAACTTAGTATCTTCAATACCTGATTTTCGTATTGTTTTTAATAGTTTAGCTTTTGCTATTTGAAATATAATTCCTACAGCAAGTCCACCAATTGAAATAACTAGTAGTGTCTTAAATGAACCTAGTACTGAAAATTGACCACTAACTAGTGCTAATACTGCGATTTGAAACGTTGTAATCCCACTAGCATCATTAATTAATCCTTCACCTTCTAAAATAATTAAATTTCTTTCCGGTATTTCCATACGTTTAGCTAAAGATGAAACAGTAACTAAATCTGTTGGAGATAGTGCAGCTGCAAGTGCAAAGCAGGCTGCAAAAGGGATTGCTGGTAACATATTATCAAATAATATCCCTAGAATTACTACTGTTATTATTACTACTGGGAATGCTACAAATAATATGTCTTTCGAATTTTTATAAAGATTGGTTGTATCTGATTCTTTTGCTTCATTATACAGTAAGGGTCCTATTATCATCACCATTATTAATTCTGGTTCAAATTTAATCAAATGTCCTATATCACTTAATCCAATAACAAAACCAATAATTATCTGAATTAAGGGTAAAGTTAATTTGGGGAAGAAATGATTTAAAAACACAGAAAATAGAATACTACTTAAAAATATAATAAAGATTAATATAATTTCCATGTTATCACCTATCGTACATTATACCAAAGATATTAAGCAAATTCTACCATATACAAGATATAGATACTAAAAAGACTATCATACGATAGTCTAAAACATTAAGCCATTTAATACTTGTTCAATTAGGTATTTAGCACCTGTATTTCCAAGATGTGTTTTCTTAACAATATCTATGTAACCTAGACTTGGTAAACATATTTCTATTCCACTAAAATCTTTATTTAATAACTTCATCTTAGCAATACTATTACCATTACCAAAGAATAAGTCACTATTATTATCAAAGATATTTATATTATATGCATCACTTCTATTATATAGAAATAATAATTCATCTAGTAATTTCTTTGAATATTTATTATCTTCATTTAGTATATTTATTCTTTCTATTATCATACCAAGGTATCCACTTAAAAATGATACATAACTATATACTTCACTATAACTTCCCTCAATTGAATAAGGCACTGACTTTGGCAAACCAGTTAGTGAATTAACTCTTGATATATAAGGATAGACATTTGCTCTAGCTTTTTCACTATCAATTATAAATTCTTCTATATCACACTCTAATATATCACTAACTTCACTAAATAGCTTTGCAGTTGACTTAAACCCAATAGGTAATCCTTCACAAACATAATAAGGCATATCAAGTTCATCTTTTAAATACTCTGCACTCTTTATTCCATACTCTGGATGTAAAACTATATTTAATTGAGCAGTGGTTATATTCTTTATTTCTTCTAAACTACATTTTGCCCCTAAAAAAGTATTAACTTCTATTCCACACAGATTAAATAATCTTTCTAGCTCTTCTATATCGCCTAGATGATGTTTATGATATATTGATAATCCTAAAATATTAACTGTTTTCTTTTTAACACCCCTCTTTTTAATTCCTAATTGTTTGAACAATTGAACAAACGCATAATCAAAGCCATCACTAATATCTAGAGAATAACCTGGACTTTCTATAATAACAAAATCTCTATTACTAACACTAACAACAATCTTTTCCAAATCATCACCAATTAATGATGCACCATGGGAGTTAACTAAACATAATAAATCATGAGTTACATTTTCACTTAGATAACTTATTGCTTCTTCTAACTTATCTTGTGAACCATATACATAATCTTTAGTATCAAGATAAGTACAGGGAACACGAGGTTGACCAAAATACCATTTTTCAGGAAAATTAAGTGGATCAAATTCAGATTGTTTTATAGTTTGATAATCTGCAGTAGCACTATGATAAAACTTACATCCAGAAGGACCATTAACTAATGTTATTACATTATCAATTCCCTCATATGCAAATATTTCACCACTAAAACTATCTGGAGTAATACTTTTTAAATAATCGTTCATCATCTTTCCACTCCCCTTCCACACTTAAATTAAACAGATTAGCCCATCTAATTGCCATATTAAGACCAGATAAAAAACCAACATCTGGACACATTGGAATCGTATCTGCTACTTTTACATTCTTACCATCCGAATTAGCATAATTAGTTAAAAGAATATCTGGTTGATACATTGCTACATCACCATCACTTGATTCGCCACTATAATCCTCTTCAACATTAAATGGATAATCTATTCTCGTTCTAAAACCAGTATCTTGAGAAAAATTAAGAATACATATTTTAACAATTTCTATTTCTAAATCTAAAGCTGTTTTAAGTATCCAATCTAATTCATGATTATAAGTAATTATCATTAACTTTTTACCTCTAAGTATCGGTTTCATTCTCTCTATCTCTTTATAATACATAACTTCATTATACTTAATTATTTCTAAAGCTTTATCTTTCTTATTAAAGAATTCTCCTACTTCTAATAACCATTCTTTTGTTTCAAAAAAACCAACTGGAAAAGCCCTATCTAGAAATGCACAATTATAATTTTCGATAAAGAAGCCTTTTAGAATCATACCAGTATAATCACTATGAGCTAATAGATTTAATGGTGCACTACAAAAGTTCTCTAGTTTATCTACAGTTGTTTCCGATAAAAAGCGACAATTTACTTTAACACCCATTTGATTTAAAAATGATTGTACTATCTCAAAATTACTATTTGTATTTTTAGCAACTACTTTTTCAAAAACTATATTAACAGTATTATCAATTATAGGAACATCTTTTTTTATAAATGATTGAGCAAGAGTAGTATACGTCATTAACATTCCCTGAAGATAATCACCAGCAAGATTACCATCACTCTTTATTGTATAGATTGCTGTATCCTTAGTCTGTTTACTTATAACCTTATCAATATCATCTCCAATAATACCAGCTGGACATGAACTTACAATAACAATTGCCTTTGGCTTTTTAAGTAGTACCTCATCTACTTTAGCTTCTAAAGATTCCATTCCTCCAAAGATAATATCTGCTTCATCCATATCAGTTGCTTCAAAATTAGGAGCAATACTAACTGGTAAGAGAGCACCTCTTTCAAATAAACCTCTTCTACCTGCACTACTAACACTCTGATATGAAAGATTAGCACACGACTTTGGAGAATGAGCTATGATATATGCATCTTGAAGATGTACTGCCATTGAAATTGCACCATTAAAAGCACAACCATGCAACGGTTCATCATGTACAATATTTTTAGATAACATTTTAAAGTCAATTTTTGAATTTTCACTATTACTATTTTCTTCTATCTCTTTTTTTTGAATGACTTCTTTTTTTACTTGAACCTTATTGAATATTAATTCTTCTAGTTCCTCATCACTAACAGGACAAGCAGGATGACATTCAATACTATTATTTATACGAGAACTTAAATCACTAAAGATTCCACCTAAATCCTCATCTAAACCTAATTCAACTACACTCTTATTAATTCGATCAGCTTGTGCAAACAAATCAGAACGAGGAATAGTTGCAACAACGGGAAGATTTACAGCACTAGAAAACTTTTCTATTCTTTCATCTTCATCTTCTATATCCCTTTTATTATATATAATACCTGCAACTCTAGGTTTATCTTCACTATCATAATTCTTAATTCCTCTAAGAATATTATTTGCAGCATATAATGCCATGTACTCTCCTGAAGTAACAACAAATACAACATCTGCATACTCACTTCTTATTGGTACAGCAAAACCTCCACATACTACATCACCTAGAACATCATACAAGATAGAATCAAACTTCTTTTTAATATTGAATTGTTCCAAAAGTTCAAACGTAGATATGATTCCACGACCAGCACAACCAACTCCAGGCTTTGGCCCCCCTGCTTCAACACAACCTATATTATTAAAACCATAAACTAAAATATCTTCGATACGATAATCAACAGCTTTAGTAACTTTGATATAATCTAAAGCAGTAGTCAATTCTTGATCATTTAATAATAATCTAGTTGAATCATGCTTTGGATCACAACCAATTTGTAATACTTTATTCCCTTGCAATGATAAAGCAGCAGATATATTGGCAGCCATTGTTGACTTTCCAATTCCACCTTTACCATATATAGCAATTTCCATAAGATAACCCCTTTCTTCAGCTTATATAATAACACTCTTTTCATACATTATTATTTTAACACTAGCTCTACTTTCATTCAAATATACACACAATAAAAAACACCAAGTAACTATTTTAAATAATCACTTGATGTTAATGTATAAATTATTTTCCTAAAGCTAATAAACCTGCTTTTGTAATAAAGTTAGCTGGTTGATTAAAGTGAGGAAGGAAGAATAAATCAGTTAATGCTAATTTATCAATAGAATATTGTTCTTGAATTGCTAGTGAGAACATATGTAATGCTAAAGTAATATCTTCTTTAGACATCATTTGTGCTCCAAGAATTCTTCTTGATTCACGATCCCAAACAACTTTTAATGTTACATCATTATTATCTGGCATGAATGCAGGTCTTATTGTATCAGTAACAGTTACAGTTCCTACATCAAAACCTTGACGTCTTGCTACTTCTTCAGTAATACCAGTAGAACACATTGTTAAATCATAAATATGAATTGCATTACTTCCTTGAACTCCTTGCATTTCAATACCAGTTCCAGCTGCATTATGTCCAGCTACAATTCCAGTACGAACAGCATTAGTTGCTAAAGCAATATATGCATCATCATTCATTGCATTACTATAAATCGTTGCACAATCACCAATTGCATAAACATCTTTAATACTTGTTTCTTGACGTTTATTAACAATGATAGCACCATTTTTAGCCATATCTAATGAACTATCTTTAAACATTTCAGTATTTGGATGGAATCCAACAGACATTAATACCATATCAACTTCATATTCATTTTTATCAGTTTTAATTCCACTTACTTTACCATCTTTACCTTTAATTTCAGTAACCATTTCTCCTAGTGCAAGTTCTACACCATTATCAACTAAATTTTGTTTCATTGCATCTTGGAATTCTGGATCGTAATAATTATTTAATACATTTTGATCATTGATTAAAACGATTTCTTTACCATGAGCTTTAAATGCTTCAACAAGTTCTACACCAATATAACCTGCTCCAACAACAGCAACTTTTTTAATAGCTGGATTTGCTAAACGATTCATAACATCTTGAGCATTTTGGAATATTTTAGCATATACAACATTTTCTAAATCCATTCCTGGAAGATTTGGTAAGATTGGCCAAGAACCAACACCTAAAATTAATTTATCATAATTATCTTCTTTAACTTCACCTGATTTTAAATCTTTAACTAAGATTTTTTTATTATCAAAATCAACTGATTGAAGTTCATGATTCATAAAGATATTAGCTCCTTTTTCAGCTAAACCTTCTGGTGTTGCATAGAATAGACCATCAGAACTATTAATAACATTTCCAATCCATAGAGCCATACCACAACCTAAGAATGAAATATTATCATTACGATCATAAGCTGTTACCTCTACATCTTTATAATTATCAGCAAGTGTTTGAATTGCATAAGTACCTGCATGATTTGCACCAATTACGATTACTTTTTCCATAATTTGTTCCTCCTATATTTATTTATCTTGTTTTATTACATACTTACTATAACACTATATTTAAACATAGTATAAATAAATGAAAGTGTAATTTTTCACAAAAAGACTTATTGTGTATTGAATGTAACCTTTTGTGTTCTTTACACGCTTACATTGTGTACAATAAGCAACATTATAAGCACAAACAGAATAGAAAAGCACACCCTTACAGTATACAATTACAGTAATTAACATATTGTGAAGCAACAAAGAAGTAAGTAAGAGATTTTAATGCACTGTTAAAATATATAGTGTAAATTATTCCGTTATAAACAAAAAAGCAGGATAAATCTGCTTTAAAATATTAAACTCTTCTTATAATTTTTTTGAAACTAATAAGTAATACTAAGACGATTGCTATACTTGAAAGAATCATGAAATCAGCACCAGCTTTAGCAATGTTTCCTTTACTTTCTTTTCTTTCTTTAATTACAACTTTTAAAGTTTTTGAAGTACCATTCTTAGTTGTATATGTAATTGTAGTTTCACCTTTTTTAAGAGCTCTAAATTTATTATTTTGTTGATAAACAGCACTTAAATATTTAGTGTCATAAGACCAACCTTTATTATCTTTTTGATCATCTATACTTGGAGTTAATTTAAATTCATCACCAATAAATACTTCTTTAGGTAGACCTGTGATATTTAAAGTTTCATTAACAATATCTTTATCTTTTACTTCAACATTAACAACTACTTCTTTACTTTGATTATATTCATCTTTAGCTACAAAAGTAATTGTTGTTTTACCAATTTTTAGACCTTTAATAACTCCATCAGTATATTCAATGATTGTATCATCACCAATTACATGTGAAAGAGTACTTCCTTGAGTTGCACTAGCACTAAAATCACTAATTTCTTCACCAGGCTTTAAAGTTAAGTTTAAACTAGAAGCACTAGCTTTTGGAAACTCATGGTTAATTTTTACTAATTTAGTTGAATATGAAGAATTTCCCCAGTAACGCATAGAATTACTTTGAGAAGCTAAATCAATATTATATGCTCCATATTCTTTGAATAAATCACTATTAAAATCAATTTCACTAGCATCATTAGCAGCTACTTCAGTAGGCATACCACCACTAGGTTTTTTAATTTGCCATGCTAATACATTAGCAAGACTACCTTTATCATCTTTTAATTGTCTTGCAATATCTGGCATTAGAATTTTTGTATCAATATTACTATCAGTATATAAATATAAGTCATCATATCTTACTACTTGTGTATGATTTAAAAGACCCCACTTATCTACTTGACCTTCTTTTAATACAATTGTTGGAACTTTATCTACAATCATATTAGTATTAACATCTAATTCAGTTAACTCACTCAAATTATTTAATCCTAATGAAATGTTTTCTAATTTATTATTTCCTAAGTCTAATGATTCTAAATCTTTAGAAGCTAATAATGCTTCAGGAAATCTTTTCAATTGGTTATTAGACAATTTAATTTTTTTAGCTTGAGGAAATTTAGCATTCATCTCACTAATTTTATTTTGAGATAAATCAACATCTTTTATTGGTAAGTGAGATAAATCAACATTAAATGCATTCAATTCATTCATTGCAAGATCAAGTCGTTCTAATGAAACTAAATCTTCTAATTCAGCAGGTGCTTGTTTAATTGGACTAGCATTAATATCAATATTTTTTAATTTAGTTAAATTTTTAATTTCTGAGGGAATTTCATTAATACTTGTTCCATGCAAAATTAAAGTCTCTACATTTCTTAAACGACCAATACCCTCAATTGTATCAATACTTGTTGTACCAGCAACTTTTATTACAGCCCTAACCCCATCAAGCTCTGCTTGTGTTACTACATCAGAAGGCTGTTTTTTTAAACTATCTGCAATAGTTTGAGCAAACCTCTCATTAGGGAAGATATCTGAAATCTTCTCTGGATTACTTGCCCCAGCATTTAGCGGTAATGCTAACATAGCTAAAGCAAAGACAAATGCAATTATTCTTTTTTTCACTATTATATTCTCCTTTATTATATTCGTTATAATTAACATATTTTAATTATAATCTATATAAATAGGAAAGTAAACCTATTTAGTAAATATCTTTTTATAATTGCTCTAAATAAAAAAGATAGCTATTAAAAGCTATCTTTTATGACTATTGTTTTCTAAAATCTTTAGCTACATACATTACTCCACCTGCTAGTAATAATAAACTTATAACAATAAATGTATCTTGCCCTGTCTTAGGAATCTTTTTCTTATCTTTATCTTTGTCTTTATCTTTGTCTTTATCTTTCACCACTACTACACTAGCAGCATTTGGTTCAACAACTTGAGTACTATTAGTAGCAATCGCAAAAGAGTTCACTGCTTTTATTTTAGCTGCTTCTTTCTCATTAATGATATTGCTTGGTAAATTGTTAAGTGTAGGTGCAACCAATTGATAATTAACTACCATACCTTTATTTTGTACCCAATCAATACCATCTTTAGCTTCTATCTTAAAGGAATTAATCTTAGACCAATCACTAACTTTGCTTGCAGTTAACCAAGTAGCATCCTCAGCTCCATCAGCATTAGTAAGGTGTTGAGCACCATTAGGATACTTAGTATATTTATCTAAAATACCCGCTACTTTAGGATTTGCTGTTGTACTATATTTTATCTCAACTTTATCTTGCCAAGCACTAGGAATACTAATTGCCTTAGTAAGTTTCATTCTAAATTGAGAACCACGATCTTCATTAGTAGTTAATGTTTTATCACCAACATTTGGTAAAGTGTTTATTAGTGTTAATCTAGACACTTTATCATTTGAAGTATTTAAAATTTCCATTTGATAGTCTACTTTACTACCTGCTATTGTCTTAGCATCTAAAGAATAATTCTTATCAGCACTACCTCTAGCTTTTAAAGATACATCTAAGATATCTTTATTATTTGCTATATAACGAGAACCAGTACTAATTACATACTCTTCTTTATCACCATTACCATTTAAATCTAAAGTATCTTTAGTTCTGTATGAATCTGTTATTAGTGGAGTGCCTGTAATCTTTGGAACACTGAAATCTTGTGTATTTAGGAATAATGATAAGTTTAGTTCAATATCAGAAGGAATTGTTTCAGCAACATTAACATTAATTCCAGCTTTTAAATACTCTTCAGGTACAAGTTGAGCTTTCTTCCATGATACTTTTACTAATTCGCGATTAGTATTATTGAAGTTTTTATTTACTGATGTAATAGTGTAATTATCATTTAGTGCTTCAGTATTTTCTAAAGTAACTCCTAAAGGTAATAGAGTATATCCCTCTATTGGACCTTCTATATTACGTAAAGAAGCAGGATCATTTTGTATTTGCACCATTACCTTATTAGAACCAGGAGCAACTACATTACCATTTTTCTCATCGAATTGAACAATACCAATTCCAACTTTAGTTTCACCTTCAGGTACTGGAACTATATTAGCAGAATGAGGTCCCCAAAACTTCTTCCAATCTGGATCCCATGGATTACCATCTGGACCACCTTTTTTAAAAACTACATTACCATTAAAACGAACACCATCACCAATAATTACATCTTTTAGACTATTTTCAACACGACCAACATAACCTGGTTCAACATTGAAATAAAAATTTAGATTTCTACCAAACATTCCAGCTGGTACGCCCTTTTGATCCCAAAAAGTATCTGCATTTGCTTGGAATACTAGTTTAATCTCACTAATATGCTTATCACTTTTGATATTCTGAATCCATTTTTGATGAGTCACATCTTTATACAATAATGAATACTCACTATCTTGATTAGCTTTTGTACCATATTTAACATAAATATCATATATCACTGGAGTTTGTAATGGCACAGTATCAGTTGGGAATTTAGAATTTGGAGAATACGAGAATGAACCAGTATAAATTCTATCTAAGTTTAAGTGATCATCAATACTATAAATCATTTCATAACTAGTAGGACCATATTCAGGATGATCAAACATAGCTACTGATGGAGTAACCCCAAAAGCAAACTGTCCATTTTCATAACTTGTAATATCTAAATTTGATGAAAGACCTGTTCCACCTTTATTATCTTTTGGCCCTCTTGTACTTATTGCCCAAGCAGTTCCATCAGAACTAACCTCAGTTGGTTTAAATACTGTAACAGTTACTTTACCATCTAGATTATTAGTTGTAAGGTTCGATTCATCAAAGAAAGTCATATTAGATTCAACTGTATTTACTAATCCAGTATAATCGGGAGTACCAACTTTAACTTTGACTTTTATTTGAAATTTTTCTTCAAAGAAGTTCTTATTTGCTTTTTCTTGTTGCTCATAAGTAGGAGCATTAATTTCCCATACAAGAGTTGTACTACCATCAGCATTGGCAACTACTTCTTTTGGAGTAGGTGTATTACCAATTACTTCTTCGTACGTTTGGTGTTTATCTAATTTATAATTAATTTTAATTTTAGTACCTTCTTTTATAAATTTAGAACCTGAATCTAATCTAGGAACCGATACTGAAAAATCCCATATTGAAGAATCACCAGCTTTAGGCACAATAAATTCGTTATTATGAACTTTTAAAAACTTGTTTGTTAGAGCTACTTTATTATTTGATTTAATAGTAGAGTAAGCTTCTTGTTCAACATTGCTTTTAACTCCATTAGAATCAACAAGATTATCAGCACTAAATATGGCTTTAACTTTTACTATTGAATTATCAGGTGTTAAACCATTCTTAGTATTAAGCTTTAATATAACCTTATTAGCATGACCTGCATCTAATTTTTTAAAAGACCAAGTTAATTTAGTTTTATCAGCGTTTAATTGTGGCTTAATATTAGCGATTGCTAGCTCACTTAAATCTTGATCAAAACTTAAATAATCAGCTTTAGGTAAATCAACAACAATCTTTGCATTATCTAAAATTGTCTTACTACCTGTAACTTTTAAATGAATATTAAAGTTTGCTACATGACCTGCTTCATAACTAGACTTTTGAGCTTCAAGGCTAAAATCACCTTTTTTATTTCCACTTGGAAATGCTTTAGTGTCTATTGTTTTACTTTTCTTTGTTTCAATTTTATTTTCTTTTTTATCTAATTCTTGTGCTGAAATATTTGCCATAGCAACACTAAAAATAAACACTCCTAATATAATAGATAATAAAGTAAATAACTTACAATTCTTCTTTATCATTTGAAGACCCCTCTCAATAATTTTTGCTCTACTTTTCATTACAATTATAACACAATTTAACCATAAACGGTACATTTTATTCACAATCATAGTGTTTTTATTTATTTCTTACAAAAATGTAAGATATTCTTAATATAAAATGAAGGTTATTTTTTATTGAAAAGCTTATACTTATTACAGAAGTTAAAAATAATATATTTTTTCTTCAGTTGTAATCACCTAAAGTAGATTATTTTCTCACAATTATACATCTATTTAATAAAAGAACACTCTTTTTGAAGGGTGTTCTTTTATTTTATGAACTATTTGATACTTTACATATGATTTTCAGTACTATTTTAGTATACTAAATTAAAATATCCTTAAAAATATGATATAGTATATTAGTAAAATATAATGTATAGGTGGATATAATATGGAACAAAAATCTCAAGACTTTTCTTCAAAGAAGATAGTCTTAATAATTACAACAACAGTTTTTTCATTTTCAAGCTCAACAACAGCTTTCTTTTCAATGGGGTTATCATCATTATTCTGGTTAGCTTTAGCAGCATTATTCTACTTCATTCCGTTTGCTTTAATTAATTCGGAATTTACTAGTGCTTATCCTAAATCAAAAGGAAGCTTATATCAATGGATATCAGAGAACTTATCTCAAAGAATTGCATTCATTACAACATTCATTTGGTATTCAAGTTACTTTATTTGGATGATGTCACTCTTTACAAAACTTTGGATTCCATTTGGGATTATGTTATTTGGAAAAGATATTTCTAAGTTAGACTTTATTTATGGTATTCCAACAAAATGGATACTTACCCTTTTATGTATTGTAGGGGTTATTATTTTAACAACAATTATAAAAAGAGGATTTGTTAAAATAGCCCGTTGGTTAGTAATCGGTGGTATTTGTATGAGTATCTTAGTATTTATTACTATAACTAGTAATTTAATTATTTCATTTATTCATCCCGATCAAATTATCCCTAATATTAAATCTAGTATAGATAGTCCGACTTTCTTTGAAACAGATAAGTTAACTGGATTTGCAGCTCAATTACCATTCTTTATATTTGCTATAACAGCATTTGGAGGCCTTGATACTATTTCAAGTTTAATTGATAAAGTTGGTAATAAGAAAAATAAATTTTCAAAGGCAATATTAATTGGTGGTGTCCTAGTCTTCATTGTTTATTTCCTAGATATTCTAACTTGGAGTATGGGAAGTAACTTTGTTGAAGTGCACTCACAAGTAGATCAGCATTTAGGTAATTTAATGTATGGGTTAATGGATGTCCTTTCAAAGGAATTAGCCTCTAGTTTACACTTCTCTAGTGGTGCTACTTACTTTATTAATCAATTATTTATAAGATTTACAGCACTAACATTATTTGTTAGTTATATAGGTCTTTTAGCAACTATAGGTTATGCACCATTAAAAGTTCTTATTCAAGGTGGCGATAGTTCTTTATTTCCTAAGTTCTTACTAAAAGAAAATAAGAATGGAATACTTGTAAATGCTGTTCATACACAAGCACTAATCATTGCTGTATTTGTTGTTCTACTTTCTTTAGGAAGTGCTTTAGTTAGTAGTTTATATAACCAATTAACTTTAATGACTAATTTATCAAGAAGTTTGCCTTATCTACTAATCGCATTATCATATCCTTTCTTTAAAGCTAAGTTTAAGGGCGAATACATGCAATTAATCAAACATAAGTGGCAAATATACTTTCTAACAAGTTCTGTTTTCCTATGCGTCTTTTTAGCAGTAAGTTTTGAAGTATATTCAACATTCATAAACGACGGCTTTACAAGTGCCTTATTCTTAATTATAGGACCACTTCTTGCAGGAACTGCAGCTAATATTATCTATAAAAGAAATCAAAAGAGAAAACTACAAGTACAATAAAACAGACTTAATATAGTCTGTTTTTTTCTAGATTAGAATGCAATAATTTTTTAGAAGAGATGGTGGTAATTGATTGTGTCCCTATCAAGTAAATATTTAAGTAAAAAAGAATATTAAGAATTTTGATTCATATATTGTATAAGGCTCATTTTTAATCTAAGCTGTATTCTTTCTTCATTATAGTATTTTATATATTCATCCAAATTCTCGAACAGTTCTTTCTTTGATTGTGGATTGTAGAACGTATAAAAATCATCTTTTAAATAACCAAAAAAGTAGACAAGATATTTTATATCTTTGTCTACTTTCATATTACTACTTGTTTAAGAGAATTATTTTCTTATATATATATAAGCTAATGAAGCACTTCCCATAACAAATAAAGTAACCAATAACAATTGATTTTCTTGACCTGTTTTAGAAATATTTTTAACCTTTTTCTTTGGTTCTTTAACATCAGGCTTAACTGGATCTACAGCCTTATTAGTATATTTACCATATAAAGTCGTATGTTTATCAATAGCCGTATTTAAATCTGCTTTGTTTGTTAATTGTTTATCTGTATACCATACAATATTTATAAATTCTTTACCATTCTCACTAGTGTTTAAATCTTCTATAATTGTATGTAAAACAGTATTTCTTTCTACTTTAGAACTTGGTACTTTAATATCTTTGTTATTTACTACTTCAAAATCAACATTAACTGACCATTTAGCAAATAATGTAATATCTTCACTTACCTTATCATTATCGAAATCCCATTTTTTTGATAAGTTACCTTTATTATCTTTTAAATACCAACCATCAAAATTTGCTGTTTCATGCCATACAGGCGAACCTGGATTTGATGCTAGTTCATTTTTTACAACAGCTTGTGATAAGTTTATTGTACTATTATCACTAATACTTGCTCCATTTAAATCGAATGTTACATTATGCTTAATAATTTTTTCATATTTTGCATATAGTGTTAAGTATACATCAGTTTGAAGTCCTGTACTAAAATCAAATTTAGTTCCGTCTTCTTCATACCATCCTAAAAATTTATATTTAGTTGTATCAGGGTTTATTGGAGTTAATGCTCCTGTTCCCTTATATGATTTATGAGATAATTCACTTCCATCAATTGGATAATTTGTAATATCTAAATCAGTAATTGCACCATCTTTGTTACCATTATAATAAGTAAACGCATCATAACCGACATATACATCATCACCATTATATGCATTGTTGTAATTACCATCAATATAGCTAACAGTTGCTTTACTATATGTTGTATCTTTAACATTAGCTTTATGGATTTTAGAAATTTTAGCATCTTGTGATTCGTTATAGCTCCAAATAATTGGATCTTGTGATTTATTATTTTCAAATGAAACTTTATCTAATAATAATGCATTTGGATAGTCTTCTAAGATTGATGCTTCAATTGCGCCACCTTGTCCACCTTTGTTAAATCCAGGACCAAAATCTTTACCAGTTATTAAATTATTCTTTAGTTGTGAATTTTTTATTACATATTGATGATCAATTCTATTAGGCGATTGCAAGTTATAATGAATCGCTCCACCTATATGATCACCTTTATTATTATTAAGTGTACTATCTTGAATGATAAAGTTAGTATAACCACTATAATCATTATATATATTAATAGCTCCACCTGTTTGTGCAAAATTATTATTTAATTCTGAATTTTTTATAATAAATTTAGAGTTAGCTTTAAACTGTTCAACCCCTATTGCACCACCATTACTAGGGTCTCCTGTTACATTATTATTTTCTTTATCATATTCCATTTGATTTGCTTTATTCTCATTCATTTTTACATTATCTAATGTAGTTGTTGAATTTCCTTCTTCTGTAAGATCAAGAGCAACATGTCCTCGATATGCATAGTTATTTATAAAATCTGTATTTGAAATATTTGTCGTAGATGCATCACGATGTCTTATTCTTAAAGCAGCACCCGTACCATTTTTGTTTTCATTTTCAATAAACTTAGAACCAATGATATTCAATGTAGAATCATTTCTAGCATCATAATTCATTGCAGCTGCCCCACTCATAATATTTTTACTAAACGTAATATTTTTTAAAGTTACAGTTCCACCTTCATTATAAAGACCTAATGCTCCTCCACTTGGATTTTCAACATTGTTAGAAACGAATTCAACATTTTCTAATAATATATCACTATTCTTAGCATCAAGAAACATCATTGCAGAGCTACTAGCTCCTCTAATACTACTATTGTTAATAACTTTAGTATTTTTGATTACCAAACTACTATTATTTGAATTAGCAAACTTAATTACTCCATCTTCCCACTCGATAAGATGATTATCCTGTACTACTAATCCATCTATTTCATTACCCTCAGCTTTTGATTCTAGAGAAAGTCCACCTTTTTTAAGTGTTGTTGAACCATGTAATTCAACATTTTCAAAATTTAATTTAATCGCTTTATCACCAGTAACTACTATATGTTTCTTACCATTAGCATTCCTTAATATTACCGGTTGATTATCACTTGAAACAAGCTTAAGACTAGTAATTGCATTATTATTAATAGCGATTTCTTTTGTTAAATCAATTGTCTTACCACACTCAAACGCTAGTACAACATCACCAGTTGCACCACTTAGAGCAGCATCTATATCAGTTTCACTACTTATTAAACTAGTATTGGCTTTAGTTATTACATTCGCTTTTTTTAATTGATTAGAATTCTTACTTTCAACTTCACCAGTTTCTTTTTCTTTAACATCTACTTTATTAGTATCTGTATTTTCTTCTTTTATAATTTCCTCAGTTTTAGTATCTTCTTGTTCTATATTTATTTCTTGAGCACTAGCACTAAATGAATTATATCCCGCTAAGCTAACAACAAATAATAATAAAACAAGAATTATTCTTAATTTTTTATTCAAAATCCCACACCTCTCTATTTTACATGACATAATTCTACCATTTTTAACACTTATATTCAACACATTATATATTTTGTGTTCCCTAGAATTTAAAAAAACACTGTAAATTCAGCGTTTAATTTCATATTAATCTTTATGATGAACTAATGGAGTTCCTTCACTGATAGCTTCAAACACATATCCCTTGCTCTGATAGAAATCTATTACATCTTGTACAGCTTTTGCAGTATTTTTATGACCTACCCCATCATGCATTAATAAATTGATACTATTTAAGTTTATACATTGTGAACTGTTTTTCACAATGTTTTTTACAGATATCTTTGATCCTGATGCATCAGTACTATCACAATTCCAATCATAGTATTCTAGCCCAGCATCTCTTGTAGAACGTTTTATTTCATTAAATACTTTATTGCTTACAATTGTATTACTACTACCTCCCGGAAATCTAAATATATCAGATTTTACTCCAGTAAGCTTGTATACTTTATTTCTTAACTTATTAATGTCTTTCATAAATGCTTTATTGTTTTTATAAATTTTTTCATAATCATGTGAATATGAATGTAAACCAATTTTATGTCCTTGCGCAACTATATCCTTATATATTTGATCTTCTGGTGTGTTAATAACAAAGAATGTAGCTTTTACATTATTTTTCTTTAGCGTTGCTAGAACTTCAAGTGTATTTTCAGAAGGACCATCATCAAATGTTAGGTTGATTATTTTCTTTTTCTTATTGTCATTTCTAATCATTCTTTTTTTTTCTATTTCTTTATACTTTTTATCTAAATCGATATATTTCTTATCTAAGTCTTTATATTGTTTTTCGATTGTAGAATATTTCTGTTCTAGTTCATTACGATGTGATCTTCCTATAGCTATAACCGTAAAACATATAATAATAATTATAATTAAGAAGGTACTTACAACCATGAGTAGTCTTTTATACATTAATTCTTTATTCCTCAATTAGTTCACCTCTCTTACTTTTAATTAGCACGAATATACTTTAAGTATATCATAGAATAAATAATATAAATAAGACAAATATGTATATATTGATGTATATTTATTGTCCATAAAATTTATATACAGTGACTATCATTTATTAAATTAATATAATAATAAATAATAATTACAAATAAAAAATACATTTAATTCATTTCATAGTGTATAATTATATGGTGGAGGTTGAGAGGATAATGCCAATAATAGATTTTATTATTCATATAGATGAATATTTAGTTCAAATAGTAGATAGTTTTGGACCATTTACTTATGTAATACTGTTCTTAATTATATTTTGTGAAACTGGTTTAGTTGTAACACCATTTTTACCAGGTGATTCACTTTTATTTATGACAGGTGCTCTTTGTGCAGTAGGTAGTCTTAACATTGTGATTGCGTGGATTATTTTATTTAGTGCAGCAATTATAGGTGATGCAACCAATTATACAATTGGAAAGTATCTTGGTCATAAACTCATTAAAAAAGGGTGGGTAAAGCAAGCCAATATAGATAAAACGCAAGCATTCTTTACAAGACATGGTGCAAAAACAATTGTACTTGCACGTTTTGTGCCAATTGTTAGAACATTAGCACCTTTCTTAGCAGGATCAGGTGATATGACATATCGTCGATTCTTTCATTACAATGTGATTGGTGGATTTCTTTGGGTAACTATCTTTGTTCTAGGTGGATACTTCTTTGGTAATATTCCAATTGTAAAAGATAATTTAACTTTATTAGTAATTGGAATAATTGTAATCTCAGTCTTACCAATGGTAATCGCAAAGATTATATCAATGAGAAAGAAATCATCTTAAAACTACTTTTTAGTAGTTTTTTTATTTCTAAAAAAATATTTATTATTGATTTATATTCTAATATTTTTTGATTTTACTCTAAGCAATAGTGATACTATAATTAATTAATATATATTTACCTATAAATATATGATAAAAACATTAATATAAACCATTATTAGATTGTAAGCAATCTAAAGCTAAAAATTTGATATTATTTTTATTTATAGCTTGATTTGTTAATGAGTTAAAAAGCATTAAAAAAAGCATTTAAGGGCATTTACTAGATGACCTAAGTATGTTAACATACAAGTAAGGAAGGTATACTATTTCATCAAAATGTATACAGATATTCCATATACTTTTGAATTAATAATTAATAGGTTACAACTAATTATATAAATTAATATTATAATTAGAAATATTGAGGGTTATCAATGAATAGAGAAGGAATTAAAGTATTAGAAAGTATAGCTTTAAAAAACATATTATATATGTAAAAATTTAGAGAAAGTATTTATAATAACTATTATAAATATCAGGAGGTAAAAGGAATGAAAAAATTACTTAGTTTAATTCTACCATTATTTTTGATTGTAGCATGTGGAAGTGGAAAGTATAATGCTAACAAGCTTATGAATTACACTGATATTAATGAAATGTTTAATACTCCTAAAAAGTATAACGGAAAATCATTACAAATTTCAGGTAAAATATTTGAAGAGCCTAAAGTAGATAAAGATCAAGTTACTCTTAAAGTATGGCGCGACTTTGAAGGTGCTAACCAATTATTCATCGTAAAGGGAACAACAAAAGATGTTCTTGCTAAAGATGATTATATTAAGCTAGAAGGTGTTGTTTCAGGAGAATTAAAGGATAAAAATAAAGTTGGAGGTGAAATACTACTTCCTCAAATAGATGCTGTTAAAATTGAAAAAGCAACGTATATTGATGCTGTAGCACCTACAATTAAAGAATATGAAGTTAATAAGACAATTACACAACATAAGATAAGTCAAACTATAGAAAAAATTGAGTTTGCTGAAAAAGAAACAAGAGTATATTTTAAAATAGTTAATAACTCTAAAGAAAAATTTAATTTCTATACTTACCATACTAAAGCAATAATTGATGGTAAACCATATGGTGTTGTGGATAATATCTATAATGAATATGAAAAAATCAATTCTGAATTATTACCTAATGCAACTACAACTGGAGTTGTTGTTCTAAATCCAATTCAAGATTATGATGGTAAAAATATTAGAATAACTACTGAAGGTTATTCATATGATTACAACCTTCACTTTAAAGCTAACACATTTAACATTATCCTGAAGTAAAAATAAAATCCCTTACTCAATGAGTAAAGGATTTTTTATTTAGTTTTATACAAGCATTAACTTATTTAAGTTATTTTCTCTAGTTCTTTTTTGAATACTAAACCAATCAATAATAGTTAAGACTCCACATAATCCAAAAGTTAAAAGTTTTAATATACCCATACCAATATCACCAAGCATAAATCTATCTACACCTAATGATCCAACTAAAACTGAAATAACTAACATCATAGTAGGGTCCTTAAAATCAATTGAAGCAGCAAGCATGAACTGATCTTCATTCATACCCATTAATTTTTCTTTAATATAAGGTATTTTTGCTTGTTCAAAATATTTTGCATTATTAATTAAATATAACTTTACATCTTCTTCTCTTCTATTTTCATTCATATTAATCTCTCCTTTAATAAATATATTATATCATTTAAGGAATATAAAATAAACCCAATCTAAACAAATAGACTATAAAGTAGGCAATAGTTAATAAAAATAAAAGAATAAAATGTCTTTTATGATTTATATAGTCAACTAATAGATATAAATAGAATGGAAATATTATAAACAGTGGATGGTAATAAAATGCTTGACTAATATCAAGATTTAGTAGTGAATACATTGCTCTAGACATTCCACAAAATGGATCTGGTATTCCTGTTATATAGCGAAATGGACACCCTATATTTATTATATTAAGAAATAATGCGATAAGTCCAAAAACAACAATTAGAAAAATATTTTTTAATATACTATTTAATGTGATATTTCTAGTTTTTAACACTTATTTCACTTCTTTCTTATTACATTTAAATTGATTTATTGAAAACTTTTTAAATAGTTGTTCCAATTAATAAAACAATGTTTAATACTATAAATACTGTAGTTAAGATATGAAGTAATGTACACTCCACATTAAACATTGTGCCTACTACTAGACCAGATAACATGAATGCTATAATACTACCCCAGACATTTCCTCAATTTTTTTCATTTTTTATTATTCCTCATTTTCCAATTGTTCAAACATTGCTTTCATTGTTGGATTATTCTTAGTCAACTTTTTAACGCTCAATCGTTCAGCTTTATCATTTGCTAATCGATAATTTCGATCAGATGATACAAGTGATTCTTTTGTTTTTTCTAATTGTTTTATTGTTTTATCAATGCCATCAATAGCTTCACTAAATTTTCTGTGAGCCAACTCATAGTTTTTGCCAAAGTTTTTTTGAAACTCCGAAAGATCTTCTTCAAAGTTTGTTATATCAATAGATTGTTGTTTCATTAATTCTATTTCATTTTTGTATGTTAGACTTTTCATTGCAGCATTTCTTAGTAAAGTGATAATAGGAATAAAGAATTGCGGTCTAATGACATACATCTTGTCATATTCATAAGATACATCTACAATACCATTATTATAAAACTCATTATCTTGCTCCAAAAGTGAAACTAAAACAGCGTATTCACATTCCTTTTTATTTCTATCACTATCTAATTTCTTAAAGAAACTTTGATTAGTTTTTTTGTTTTCAGATTCATCACTTTCATTTTTCATTTCAAACATTATAGAAATAATTTCAATTCCATTTTGATCATATTCTCTATAGATATAATCACCTTTAGTACCTGAAGAAGCATCATTATCCTTACCAAATGTTGCATTTGGAAAGGCGCTCATTCTAATAGAATTAAAAGAGTTTTCGCAATGTTGTTCAAGACTTTCTCCTAGTAATTTAATATTTTGTTTTGCTTTAAGTTCTTTATATCTATTAATCTCTTCATCTTTCCTTGCTATTGCAAATTTATGATTGTCCTCAAGCGATTTTAATTCAAGTTCTTTTTCTTTTGCCTCTAATTCAATCTTGCTTTTAACATTACTTATTTCCTTGTCTTTATTGAATAGTTGTTCACTTAGCTTAGATTCAATACTTTTTATTGCTAATTCTTTTTCATTACTAAAAGCATTAATTTTATTATTTAAGTTTTGAATTTCCGCATCCTTATTACTCAATGCGTTTTCCATTTCTAAAGACTTTTGTTTTACCAATGATTTATTCATTGAATCTAGTTCACTTATTTTACTTGAAAGAGCAATAATTTCTTCTTTCATATCACGTTCTACTTTATTAATTTCTAATTCTTTGTTTTTATCCGATGAAGAAATCTTATGATTTAGTTCGTTAATCTCATTTTCTTTTAATACAATTTTTTTATTATATTCACTTTCTAATTGTACTTTAAATAATTCTTGTTCTGATTTTTGTTGCGCTATTATATTATCTATTCTATTTTGAAGCTCTACATCAAATTCTTTAGTTTTTACTTGTGATAAGATATCAGCATACTGATCTTCATCAATAGTAAATTTTGTATGACAATTTGGACATTTTATTTGATTCATCATTACACTCCTTTATCTTAATTACTTGCATTTATTATATCATAATAGCTATAACATATTCCTATAAATATACAAAAAGCTCAATTTGCTTGAGCCTTCATCTTATCTATAATTTTTATAAACTTATCTAATATTCCTAATATTTAAATTTCCCTATTATTAATTTTGATTTATAAAATTATTCAATAACCAATCATCTTCAGGTTTATTTACTAGTCGTGCGCAATTATAAGCCATACCAACTGACAATATTGTATTACCTCTGTACTGATTATTAATTTTTTCTAATGCTATAACTATAGTTTTTGATTCGAAAACCTTAACTGGAATTAAAAACATTATTTTATTATTGTAAAATTGTGGAACTGGTATTCTATTATTTCTTTGTATCTTTTTCTTAGTATGTCTTAGAAAACCTTCAAACACATAACCTGCTACTTCAGCCTCCATTATTTGAAATTCCATCGGCAATCGTTGAAAATTATCTTTATATATATGGTTAAAATCTATTACTATCTCGCATGCCGGATCAAAATACAACTCATTGTAATTAGAAAAGTATGTTGCGATTTCTGGTTTTTTACTGCACTCATTCATAAATATCTTACCCGATTCTATTAAAAATTCTTTGAAATACCAATAATTGCTAGAATTATCTTTTTCATTATAATATTTATTTCTTTCAAATTTTCCTAATATTTCATCACCCTTGGCAGTCATCAAACCAGTATTAAAGAAAGAACAAGATCCATCTTTACTGATAAACAGTTTATCTTGATCATAACATCTTTCAAAAGTATGAACTATATAATAAAATATAGTAGAATTTTCTTTACCAGTATGAATATCAGTTTGATTCCATCTTTCTTCTTCAGCTAAGTTAATTAAATAATTCAGTTTTTTATCAAATTGTACTTGTCCTCCCAAATTAGCATACCTTTTAATTTTAGGTAACTCTTCTTTTTTATTTAAGTATTTATTCATTTTAATTCCCCCCTATTTTAGATTATAGTAGGCAATAATATTTAATGCAATCATGTCTTTTATGATTTGTAATATAACATCTCATTAAACTTACTTAAAAATTATCTATCTGTATTTTAATATAGCTAGAATATATTATTTGTAACATTAAATAAAAATTGTATCTTAACGATACAATTCTTATTATTAATATATGTATTTATTTATTATTTTTATATTCTTGATAATATTCTCTTAAAGTTGCTATTATCTGTTTCCCAATCAAATTATAGTCCTCACTAGGAAGGTTAGCTTGTGATACCCTTAAATTACCATTGGCAGAACCAAAGCCTACACCATCCATTAAGACTACACCATTACGGTCAGCTAAATTAAGTAAGAAATCAACTTGATCAAAGTTTTCTTCAAGATAATCTCTAAAATCTTTACCATATCTATTTTGTGCAATAGTAAAGATATTTAACAATGAATAATACTTAGCATTCTCTTCACTATTATCTACATCTATTTTCATTGCTTTATGTAAATCTTTATATCTGGTATCTACTATACTTTTACTAGCCTTAAAATATAAATCTTCACTATCTCTATATATTAAATGAGTTAATGAGAATAACACTTCCATTATCTGCTGTGGAGTTGATAACCCCGAAGTATGATATAAACCAACTGATCTACTATCTGCAACTATTCTATCCATAAAAGTAAGTTGTTTAGGATTATGAGTTACAATATTATATCTAGTATCAAGCTCTTTCTTATCATCATTACTAAGTTGTGATATCAATCTATCAAAGACATTTTCTTCATGCAATGCTATTAAGCCTACTCGCCACCCAGTAGCACCAAATAATTTAGAATATGAATAAACTAAGATAGTATTATGTGGAATTACACTGTATACTGTTTGAAAATTATTAACAAATGTACCATATACATCATCTGTAATAACCATTAGATCAGGATTCTTTTGTGTTGCTTTTTTTATTTCTTCTAAAGCTTCATTATTTAACGATTTAGAACCTGGATTAGATGGATTAACAATAAAGAATGCTTTAATTTCTGGATTAGCTAACTTCTCTATTTCATCTATTTTTATTTCCCAATTGTTCTCTTCCGCAGATGAAATAAATACTTCAACTAGTTCATATTCAGCTAATTCTGGAATTTGTAAATATGGAGTGAAAATAGGGGTATTAATCGCAATCTTATCTCCTGGTTTAATTAACTTATTTCTTTTTAATGAATTAAATAAATATACAATTGCTGCAGTCCCTCCTTCAGTAGGAAAAACCTCAGTTTTATCAGAAAGTTTTACTCCATTATATAGAGTTTTTTCTAAATATTGATTTAAAATTATCTCAGTATACTTTAAACATTTACTAGGAACAGGATAATTATTACCTAATGCACCATCTATTAATTCTTTGACAAACTCATCCATATTAAAATCTAAATCAACTTTTGCATACTTTAATACCTCTAATAAAAACTCATCAATATCATTATCATCAGGATCTAAATATGCTTCAAATCTTGCTTTAATTCCCTGTTGTTGAGTGTACCCAGCCAAATCATCACTTCTAATTGTTCGATATGAATCAAATATTCCAAACTCAACTATTCTATTAAATGCTAAACGAGCTTTAACATTAATCCAGTTTGGATTACCTCTACCAGCATTCAAAAAAACATTATCATGTTTATTTTTTTCAGCAACTTTTAACATTTCAAAACTAGTTTCAAAAGCTCCTAAGTCTTTACTTATCCTTGCTTTACTTCTTTTTCTCATTTTTTTCATCCTCTCAATAGATGCTTAAATTACGTATTTTATTAAAACATATTTTCTGTTTTTTATCAATTACCATAAAGTGAATATCACAAAAAAAGAGCTAGAATTCTAGCCCTTTTCTAATCTATACTCTTCTTGTATATCGATACCCTAATCCTAATACACTACTTATACTTAGTAATGCTATTACTATTGTATACTCATTACCTGTTTTGACGATTTTTCCTGTATATGTATTGATTAAGTTATATCCATTTGTACTAGCTTTATAATCTTTTACCTTCTCTTCACTAATACTATATTTGACTACCTTACCATCTTTCTTCTTAGCTAAGTTATCAAATTCATATGTCCATCTATCTTTTTGACTTACTTTCTTACTTTCTACTACTTTTCCATCTGCTAGTAAGTTTACTTTGATACTATTTGGACGTTTCCCTGCTTTATTATTATTATCTTTCCAAGTCTTATGTCCCATTACTTGTACTTTCTCTCCAACATAATTATTTATTAAATTATATCCGTCTACTTGGCTTTCATAATATTTTACTGCATCTTCTTTGATTGTATATTTGATTTCTTTTCCTGCTTTATATTTTGGTAAGCTTTCAAATTTATACTTCCATCCACTATCTTTGTCTACTTCTATACTACTTTCTTT
>JAVWHL010000002.1:0-25625 GCA_036640095.1 Erysipelotrichales bacterium
ACATCATCCCATAAATATGCTCCATCATAATTAAAGTCATAGAAACTATGAGCTTGCATTCTAATGTTCATATGAGAAAATCTTTTACTTGGTTCTTTTTCAATATCTTCAGCAAGTTTTGAAATTTCTTGATAGAAGAACTCTTTTCTATCTTTACTTGCTGTTGCTTTAAAGTATTCAATACTACCATCTTGTCTTTCTTGAGTATTTATAGGAGCTAGATTAGATAAGATTAAACCTAATGAAAGACAATATTTATTTTCTATTATCATAATTGTCTCCTTTGTATAATTAATTTTTTTATTATAACAGATTTATAAATATCATTTATATATATAGCTTGTATTAATATATAAAATGTGATTTTAGTTCACATAAGTATCAAAATATCATATAATAGATAAAGAGAATAGAAAGGATGAAATATATGAAACAAGACATGATAGTAATTTTAGATTTAGGGAGTGTAGAGAATACAACTATAGCTCGACAAATAAGAGATTTAGGTGTTTATAGTGAGATATATCCTCATGATATTACTGCTGAAGAAATTAGAAAATTACCAAATGTAAAAGGTATTATTTTAAGTGGTGGGGAAAATAGAGTTGTTGATGGAGCACCTGTTGAAATATCTCATGATATTTATGATTTAGGTATTCCAATGATTTCGATAGATCATCCTACTACTAAAACAGAAACTAGATATAGTAAGTTAATTGATAATGATATTATGAAAACTTTTGTTTACAATACTTGTAATGCAGAAGCTAATTGGAATATGAAGAACTTTGTTGATGATCAAATTCAAAGAATTAGAGATGAAGTTAAAGACAAGAAAGTTCTATTAGCTTTATCTGGAGGAGTAGATTCTTCAGTAGTTGCTGCACTACTTATTAAAGCAATTGGTAAACAATTAGTATGTGTTCATGTTAATCATGGTTTAATGCGTAAAGGTGAATCTGAAGATGTTGTTGAAGTATTTAGAAATCAATTAGATGCTAACTTAATTTATGTTGATGCTTCAGAGCGTTTCTTAACTAAATTAGCTGGTGTTGAAGATCCAGAAGAGAAAAGAAAAATCATTGGTAATGAATTTGTTTATGTCTTTGATGAAGAGGCATCTAAGCTTGATGGTATTGATTACTTAGCACAAGGCACAATTTACCCTGATATTGTTGAATCAGGTACTAAGACAGCAAAAACAGTTAAATCTCATCATAATGTTGGTGGTTTACCTGAAGATATGGAATTTAAATTAATTGAACCTTTATATCAATTATTTAAAGATGAAGTTAGAGCTTGTGGTCTTGAATTAGGACTACCAGAACACATGGTCTTTAGACAACCATTCCCAGGTCCAGGTCTAGGAGTTAGATGTCTTGGAGCTATTACTGCTGAAAGACTAGAAGCTGTTAGAGAATCTGATGCAATCCTTAGAGAAGAGTTTGCTTTAGCTGGACTAGATAAAAAAGTTTGGCAATACTTTACTGTAGTTCCTGACTTTAAATCAGTTGGTGTAAGAAATAATGAAAGAAGTTTTGAATATCCTGTAATTTTAAGAGCAATCAATACTATTGATGCAATGACAGCAAGTATTGAATTAGTAGATTATGTAGTTCTTCAAAAGATTACTGATCGTATTTTAAGTGAGGTTAAAAATGTAAATCGTGTTTTATATGATTTATCACCTAAACCTGTTGCGACAATAGAGTGGGAATAACAAATATGAGTAATATTGACTAGTTTTAGTTAGTATTGCTCTTTTAGAATGAATTGATATGAATATATATGAAGGTGATTTTTTATTTTAAAAGTATAATTATTAAGTCATTGCTATATTATACTAAAAGTTATTAAAATATAAAGTAGGTAAAAAAAAGTAGTTATTAAGTTTGAAAGGGAGAAAATAGTATGATAGATATAACAAAACTGGAGCAAAGAGTTGACCTGGCGCTAGAAACACATAAAATTATTAGTTTTATGAATCAAGATAATTTATTTTTTCAATTTTCACCAACCAGTCTTTGGAAGGAATTTGATAAAACCTTTATTAGTTGGGGAAAAAGAGGCATGGCTCTTAATACATTAGATTATCTAAAATATCAAGAAATATATTTTGAAAATAGAGGGTATAGCAGATACTCATTGCCAGAACAGGAGTTAAAGAGTGAGCAATACTTGTTTATTCTTGTATTTATTAAGAATTATATACATGATGTTTTTTATAGTACCGTAGGGGAAAACAAGCTTGTTATTGATTCTATTATTGATAATATTGACTTAATTGTCGAAAAGTGTAACTACCAATTTCACTATGTTAATACTGAAGATAAATATATACTTTGTAAGAGAGATGAAAATGTTGATAGTATTATTCAATTTACAAAAGAGAATAATTTATCTAATATATTATTGACGTATTTAGATATGTCAAATTATAATAATGTATTTGAAAAAACACATATTTTAATGGATTTACACAAGTATATTGAGCCTAAAAGACAAGATTTTAGTTCAAAGAACTCAACATTAACTAATAAAGTTTTTTCAATGTATAATAAACTTCAAGTTAGGCACAACGATAATAAACAGATAGATTTACCAGATGACGAAAAAATTAAATGGTATGATATTTTGTTTCAAATGACTTTACATTTAATAAGAACTCCTTACATTATTGATTTACAAAGTGATGTTAGTGAATTAATATCAGAAAAATAAGTGAACTCCATAAAGAAAAGATAAATTAGAAGAGTGAAACTAAAAAAACATTGTAAAAATATATTATAGAAAAACCTTAGACATTTTAGTAAAAAACACAAGTTATTTTAGCTGTTAAAAAAAACGAGTACGGCAATTATCTTTCCTTGTGAGTTATTAAAATTTTAATAAAGCAATTTTATGTTTTTATTTTGAAGGACTAATAATAATTTGATATAACCAAAAAACAAATGTTTACTGTTTTTACATACACAAGAACAATATTAAGGATTTTTATAAAGAGGTGAGATGGTTAAGTATGAACAATTATAATGACGTATTAAGAATAAGTACAAAGAAACTCATAAAACAAGATGGATTAATCTTGATTGATATGATTATGAATACAAATGATAGTGTAATAAGTTTGTCTATAATTCCTTTTTTTGCACTTTACTCTAGATCTGTCAAAGAATTTCTAAATATTTCTTCAAATAATAGTAAAACAGATAAGGAAGTAACAGATATTCGAAACGGTTTAAAAATTTTTACCGGAAAGTTTTCAAAAGGGAAAAAAATGGTATTGAATTCTGATGAACAACAAAATGAACAATTTAAAAAGTCTTTAAGATTTCGTTTCACAGAAAAAATGAATATTCATTTAAATCTAGGCGTATATTTTAATAGAGATGGAAAAGTGATATTTAATACACAGTTATCTAATTTTTACCTAAATATTCCAAAAAGCAAAAAAAATTCAATGAATGAACATGCTTTTATTGTTGGAGAAGTACTAGGTGCTGAGGTGGCAGAAATTCTTGTAGAGCACTATAATGTTGTTAACTTTAATAACCTCGTGAGTATTTGTAACAATGTTCCTGAATATGGTTATATGGACTTTAATACTAATAGAAAGAATAGTTTTTTTAATGTGTGTTTTGATAAAGAGACAAATCTTATATTTCTTCATATGCTTTCTACAATAGGTTTTATAAATAATGTTTTGGTTCATATTTTAGATAGTAAAGAAATTTGGCTTTTAAGAATAATGTACATAACAACACATAACACTTTCATCGGAATAAAAAAAGTTATGCAGCATTTAATACAAAATAGTTCGAAAAATTTACATCTTCCTAACATTGAAGAATACATTGATGAATATATAAAATTTTTTTCAACACCATTTAGAAATTGTATGATGCATTATGATTTGATAGATAAGGAAGGTTGTCCAGTGATTTCGCAAAATTTGTATAATTCTGAAAAACCACTCTACGGTCTTGTTGAAAGTTGTTTTGTTGGCATGGACTTTGATCAATATTTTGATAATCTTTATAAAACATCTCAGAAATTAGAAGAATATTTACTTTCTTGTTTTAATATTAATTACAGTAAAATATGCTGGAACTGGGATTGATAAAAATTAAATAAATTTTTTAGAAACATTTATTATATATTACAAACTTTTGGTAGAATAATAGAAAATTATAATAATGTACGTACAAACTTTTACAATAATTTTATTATTATTCAACACTTTATTGTACATTCGTAGTAGACTTTCTATTGGATGTAGAATAATGTTTTTAAAAAACACTTCTACAATTCATCTATATCTTGATATGTGCATAAATATTGCTGTTCGTTAATAAGTGTATGTAGGCAGGGTACGTAAAAAATGGATTAAGTATGTAATTTATTACAAAACAGTAAGGAAATGATATTTATGAATGACTATGTTTCTCTATTAAGAGGTTTAAACGTGGGTGGCAATAATAAAGTCTCTATGGCAGAACTAAAAGAAGTGTACAAAGACTTTGGTTTTAATAATATTGAAACAATTGGAAATACTGGAGTAATATTTTTTGAAACAGATAAAGAAATAGATGATAATGAATTAGGAATAAAACTAACTAATTACTTTGGTTTTGGGATTACATTAATAACTCTTAATGATAAAGAGATAGAATACTTAATTAATAATAAGCCTGAATGGTGGCAAGAAAGAGAAGATTGGAAATATAATGTAATCTTTACAATAGGCGATTTTGTTATTGAAGAAGTCATAAATGATTATGAGTTTGAGAATGATAAAGATAAGGTAAGTATAATAAATAATGTATTATTTTGGGCAGTAAATTATAGTGATAGGAAAATTTTTTATAAGTCTAAATATCATAAGTTAGGTAATAATAAATTTTATAAAAGGACTACAATTAGAAATGGTAATACGCTTGCTAAAATGCACAAAAAGTTTAACGAAAGAAATAAATAATTTAAATTAAGTCTTCTAGATAATAGAGGACTTTTTATAAAGTATAGTAAATGATTTTAAGGGTATAAATTGTATTTATTATAAATAGTATGATAAGATAGAGAAGAAATTATTTAGAAAGAAGGTTTAATATGTTATTACTATCTAGAGAAATGATAGAACAATTTTATACAATGGAGGATAGTGTTAATGCAGTAGAGAAAGCATTTAAACTATTTTCTAATAATAAAGTAGAAGTTCCACTTAGAACACAAATTACTAAGAGTGATGGTAAGAGTGTTTTCTTATGTATGCCAGCATTTTGTGAAGAAGATGAAGCTTCTGCAGTTAAGATATTAGGTATGTTCCCTGATAATATTGATAGAGGGATTCCTACAATTAATGGGCAAGTACTAGTAATGAATACTGATACTGGTATTATTGAAAGTATGCTTAATGGTAATTATATTACACAACAAAGAACTGGTGCAGCTTCTGGAGTTGCATTCAAACATTTAGCAAGAAAAGATGCAAAGAAGGGTGCAATGATTGGTACTGGTGGTCAAGCAATAGCTCAATTAGAGGCGATGTTAGTTGCTTGTAATCTTGAAGAAGTTAAGGTATTTGATCGTGATAGTAATCGTTGTAATTTATTTGTCGAAGAGATGAATAAACAGATGGCAAAATATAATGTTAAGATAGTTGCAGCAAAATCTTCTGATGATGCGATAGAAGATGCTGATGTAATAATTGCAGTAACTCCTTCATTACAACCAGTCTTTGATGGTACTAAAGTAAAAGCTGGTGCTACTATTAGTGGTGTTGGTTCTTTTCGTCCAGAAATGCAAGAAGTTCCTTCATCTTTATTAGAAAGAGCTTCTAAAATTTACTTTGATTCTAAATCAGCGGTTCTTTCTGAGGCAGGAGATATTCTTATTCCTTTAGGTGAAGGACTAATTAGTGAGGATGATTTTACTGGTGATATTGGAGAAGTAATCAATGGTCGTTTAGTAGGTAGAGAAAATGATGAAGAGATAATCTTCTTTAAAACAGTTGGAATAGCAGCACAAGATGTTGTAATCGCAAAAGATATTTTTGAAAAAGCTAAAGTTAATAAAGTAGGTATGAACTGGGAATAATAAAAAAGCGTATGATTTTAAAATCATATGCTTTTATTTTAGTAGTCTTGATGGTTTATGCTTAACTCTTCTACCTAATAATGTTATTGCTTTGGTTGGACAAGTATGAACGCATCGATAACATAAAGTACATTTCTTAAGATTGATAATCTTATTGTTTTCTAATGCTAAATTATCCATTGGGCATACATTAATACAAGCTTTACATGTAATGCATTCATCATGATCAATCTTAGGCTTGTCTTTATATGAGTTAGTCATATACTTAGACCATAAGCGTTGTCCTAATAAACCTGATGTATGGGATAGGATGCCTAATCCAACTTGTGAAGGATTATTATTTAAATAATTTAAGGCTTCTACTTTTATTTGTTCAACAGCTTTATTGATCATGTCTACTTCGCCTTGTTCATCTTTTTTTAACATATTACTATCAATAATACAATCTGGCATATTTAGAAGTATGCCTCCATATATTTTAGCATTATATTTTTTTAATAGGCGAGCTGCTACACCAGTTCCATCTCCACTAAAGAGTCTCATTGTTGCGATGATGTAGACTTTTTTATTATGCCAAAGCTTTTCATTATCTTTAATAAAGTCTTGTACTATCATAGGCATATTACTACAGTAGATAGGGTAGCCTAAGATTATTTCATCTGCATCTACTAAAATAGCTATTATATTTTTATCTTCAATAGAGTAGGCATTGTTGTTTGGGTGTAGTTCTTTTACAAAGTGCTCAACACAATATCTAGTATTTCCAGTGCCACTAAAATATATTCCTACTTGATTCATTAGTGTCACTCCTGACTATTTAATTTTACATCTAATGTAAAGGATAAGCAAATTATAAAAATGGAAGAGCATTCCATTTTAACTTAAATGTTTTATTTATGTGTAAAATATCACATACTATATAGGCGTAAATCCTAGACCAAGTATATCTTACATGTTATATTGTTAGAGTAATTGGAACAGCGTTCCAAAACTTGAAGGAGGAAGTAAAATGTCAAAGATTAGTATTATTGGAACAGGTGCAGTGGGGGCATCTACTGCATTTGCATTATCAAAAGAAAGCTGGGTAAGTGAGCTTGTCTTAGTTGATATTAATGAGCAAAAAGCTCAAGGTGAAGCACTTGATATTGCTCATGCTTTAGCATGGGATCAAGAGGTATGTATTACTAGTGGTGATTATGCTAAGACTGCTGGATCAGAGGTAATTATTATTACTGTGGGTGTTCCAGAAGTAGTAGGGGAATCTCGTTTAGTGCCTTTACAAAAGAATACAGATATTCTACAAAGTATTGTTCCAGAAATGGTTAAGCACAGTCCTAATGCTAAATTATTAGTTGTAGCAAATCCTGTAGATTTATTAACTTATGTAACTTACAAAGTATCTGGTTTACCTAGTAGTCAAGTAGTTGGTTTAGGAACAATGTTAGATACTTCTCGTCTTCGTTATTTATTAGGTGAAGATTTCAAAGTAGCAACATCTGATATTAATGCATATGTTGTTGGTGAGCATGGTGATTCTCAAGTTATATTATGGGATCAAATTAATATTGGGAATATTAGTCTTGATAAAATGGCTAAGTTACAAAATGTTATTTTCGATGAAACTTATAAAAAAGAGATGGCTAATAATGTTAGACAAACTGCATTTGATGTTTGGGATTGGAAAGGTCCTAATGCATACTGTGTAGCAACAGCAATTATTCGTGTTACTAAAGCAATAGTAAGAAATGAAAGAGTTGTTCTTCCTGTATCTTCTCATCAAGTACTTGATGGTAAAGATTATTATATTTCATTACCAAGTATTGTTGGAGCAGATGGAAATGAACAAATCATTAACCAGGATATGAGTGAAGAAGAAACTAAGATGTATAATAAATCATCTGAATTATTAGTTGATTTAATTCAACAAATTAAATTTGAGGGGGAATAATATATGAATCGAAGAATAAGAAATATATTTGTTGCAATAGCGGGTACACTAGCTGGTGTCCTTCTAGTTTTAGTTCCATTTAATTTTTATGGGACTGTAGATACTGCATTGTTTTATTATTTAAAATTATTTATTACAAAGTTTAATGTTCAAATAAGTTTTGTGATTATGGTTGTAATGGCATTAAGTGCAATTGTGGGATTATATGACTATCTTAAAAAACCTGATTGGATTAGAAATAATAAAATATTAAACAATATTTTTTCAACAACACCATTTTATATTTTTAATCGTTTTATTGGTGCAATTATAGGAACATTTGTTTACTTCAAAGTTGGTCCTGAGTTTATTATATCTGAAGATACTGGGGGAAGTATGTTTGGACTTGCTACTCAATTATCTGTTTTAGTTCCATGTATGCTTTTATTACAAACTCTTATTTTAGAGTGTGGTGCAATGGAATTCATTGGTAAACTAATTGGATTTATTTTAAAACCATTCTTTAAAATTTCAGAGATGGGTGCAGTAAGTATCATCAGTGCTTGGGTAGGTCCAGGTAATGCAGCAATTCTTGGAACACGTGGTTTATTTGAAGAAGGATATTATACAGTAAAAGAAGCTGCAATTATTGGTTCACAATTTGCAACATCAAGTATTGGGTGGGTTGTTTTAATTAGTTCAGTATTTGGTTTAATGGATAAGTTCTTAGTTTTATTTGGTGTTATTACTCTTGTTGGATTTATCGTTGCCTTTATTGGTGTTCGTATTCCTCCAATTAGTAAGTATCCTGAAACTTATGTTAATGGAGAAACAACATCACCTTTAGAAACTGATACAGTAGTTGAAGGAAGTAAATTACACCAAGCAAGTGAAGCTGCTTTAGAAAGATCTAATAATCTTACTATTAAAAACTTTACTAGTAAAGCTAATAATATGTTATTCTATATTGTATGGTTACAACCTATCATTGTATGTTGGGGTACACTAGCATTAATCTTATCTATCTATACTCCAGTACTTCAATGGGTAGCAATTCCTATAGAATTAATTTTAAATATTGGAAATGTTCCTTTTGCGAGTGATAGTGCAATTGCGATTATCTCAGGATTTGCTGATAATTATTTGCCAGTAATTCTTGGTAAAGGAATTGAAAGTGAAGGTAGTAGATTTATTATTGCTGCAATGAGTATCTTACAAATAGTATTCATGTCAGAAATAGCGGTTCTATTAACTTCTACAAAAACATTAAAAAGCTTTAAAGATGTTTTAATAATATTTATAACTCGTACATTAATTTCACTACCTTTTGTAATATTACTTACAAAACTATTGGGGTTATACTAAAAAAGGGTTACTACTTAATGTAGTAATCCTTTCTCTTTATATAATTTCCTTTAGTGTTTTACTTGTTGCCTTGATGCTTTTTTCAATATAATCAAAACCTTTATGAGCAAGTCTTGTTGTTGGTCCTGATACACTTAGTACCGCAATTATTTCATCTTCACTATTTAGTATAGGTGAGGCAATACATGTAAGGCCATATTCATATTCTTCTCGATCATAGGCAATACCTTTATTTAGAATCTCTTCTTTTTCTTTTATAAAACCATCATAATCAACAATAGTATTAATTGTCTTAGTATGTAAATCTTGCCTATAATAGTCTTTCACTTGCTCTAAATCCCACTTAGACATATATATCTTACCCATTGCAGAACAGTATAATGGTGAAGTAGGTTGAAGTCTAGGCTGTAAAGAATAAAAGTCGCCTTCACATGTATGGATATATTCAACATCTTTATTAGATATTATTCCTAAATTTATTGTTTCTCCAGTTTCTTTAGCAAATTCTAACATTTTATCATGACATATATTTATTAAAGATTGATGTTCATTAGTACCTTTTGCATACTTTATAAGCTTATATCCTAATTGATAAAGTTCATCTTCTCTTTGATTAATTACATCAATGTTTTGAAGTGTACTTAAGATACGATGTACAGTTGTTTTAGGAAGATTACTTAGTCGTGCTAAATCACTAACACCAATAGCTTCATTATCATAAATTAGGTCTAAGATATCAAATGTATTTTGAATTGATTTAATATTTTCTTTCATTCTAACACCTCTCTAAAATATAGTAGCAAATTATCCACACTAAGTAAAGGTAAGGTATAAAGTACTTAAATATTAATAATATATCTATTAAAAAAGAGGATTTAAATATCCTCTATTGTTTTAAAGTATCATTGTTATTAAGTTGAATGCATAGTTTGCGATAACTCCAGCTACTAGTCCTCCAATTAGATGGGCAAGTAAAGCCTTTGGAATTATTTTTCTAACTCCTAGACTATCTGAGATACTAGCATGAGTTGATAAGAATCCAGCCCAACAATATGCAATTGCAAAGTAAACACACATATCATGTGGATTTAATAAACCTGCTTCTGCCATTGTTTTAGCTCCAGCAATTGATGCACCACAAGCTCTGTAAGACTTGTAAGAAGACCAACACCCTCATATGCTTTACCAATATATTCACCATTATCTCCTGCAGGACCATTTGTTAGTAGCATTACTAATGTTGTAAAGATAAGGATTCCTGGAATAATACTTAAACCTAAGTCTACTCCAGCTTTTCCTCCATCAAAAGTAGCGTTCATTCCTCTTTCAAATGGAGTACCTTCTCTAATTACACGATATCCAGGTTCTACACTTACTATTTCAGAATCTAATAGTTCATCAGGAACTTCTTGATCACTACCAAATATCTTTTTTGTATAACGCAGTAGAAGTCTAACACTTATACCTCCACCTATGAAGGCAGCAATAGTTCCTATACCAACACTGATTCCATATTGAGCGCCTAAAGCTAAGATACCACCTGTGATGATAATTCCCATTCCAAATGTTGTACCAAAGTTTACCATTGTAGCCCATTCATGCATTTTAAAATACTTAGCATATCCTGGTTCCTTTGCGATTGGAACAATTGCAGGATTATCTGAGAAGTAACAAGTTACTGCTCCAAGTGCTGCTGCGCCTGGTAGTTTAAATAAGACACGCATTACAGGTTGTAGTACTTTATTTAAAAGTGCTGTTACTCCAAATTCAGCGAATACTGAAGATAGGGCACCTGCTAAAACAGCAATTGCCATAATATAGAAGGCTGTATTTAGTAGTAAATCAAAGGCTGTATCCATAACAACTTTAAACATGATTCCTACTCCCATTTTATAACCTAAATAGCCCCCTAAGATTAAGATGAATAATAAACAGTAGATTGTACCTTTACTAATCTCTTTTCTAACTAAAATGTTATTCTTCATAATTTACTCCTTAAATTATATATTTAGATAGGAACATTGATAATCTAGAGTTTCTAATACTTCAATATCAAATGATGAATTAGCTTCTATTTCAAATTTAGTTCCTTTTTTATATTCTATAAATTCTTCTTGATTTTCTAATTTAACTAGTGCTTTACCATTAATTACTTCCATTATTTCATATTCATTAGTATTAAACTTATATGTTCCTGGTAACATGATTCCTAGAGTTATCTTAGAACCATCTTCACATAATAGAGCACGACTAGTTACTTTACCATCAAAATAAATATTTGCTTGTTTTGTGATTGTTGCATTTTTAAATTCCATTATTTTTTCCCCATTGCCTCATTTTTAAGTGCTGCAGCTTGTACAGCATTAATTACTGCTTTTCTAAAACCATCTTGTTCAAGTGAAGATACAGCAGCTATTGTTGTACCTCCTGGTGAACATACATTATCTTTTAAAGCTCCAGGATGCATTCCAGTTTCTAAAACCATCTTAGCACTTCCTAAAACTGTTTGAGCAGCAAATTCATATGCTTGAGCTCGTGGCATACCACAAAGGACAGCTCCATCAGCTAAAGCCTCAATAAAGATATAGACATAAGCTGGTGCTGAGCCACTAACTCCTACAACAGCATCTATTAAGTTTTCAGCAACTACTTCTGCTTTACCAAAACTATTAAAGATTGATATAACTTGTTCTTGTTGACTTGAAGAAATACTTTCATTAAAGCATAGGGCTGACATTCCTTCATTTACTAATGCTGGTGTATTAGGCATGATTCTAACAATAGGTTGCTTATCACCAACAATATCCTCAATACTTTTAATACTTACTCCTGCTGCAATAGAAACAATAATAGTATTATTATTTAAAGATGCTTTATTTGCTTCTAAAACAATTGGTATAATATTAGGTTTTACTGCTAATATTAAGACATCAACTTCTTTAGCTATATTAGATTGATCTTTTTCAACTACATTAAGTTCTTCTATTAATTGATTTACTAATTCTTTATTTAAATCACTAATATAAATATCTTGGGCTAAAGCTATCTTGGCATTAACAATACCATTGATGATAGCTTTCCCCATGTTACCTGTTCCATAAAATCCTATTTTCATATTATTACCTCTTAATTAAAATCTTGATCTGTACGATTGATAATTTCATCTTGCAATGCTTTATCTAAGTTATTAAAGTAATCACTATATCCTGCAACCCTTACAATTAAGTTTTCATAGTCTTGAGGATTAGCTTGAGCTTTTAATAGTGTTTCTCTTTCAAAGATATTAAATTGTAAGTGATGACCATCCATTGCAAAATAAGATTTAACTAGAGAAGCCATATGAGTAATACCTTCTTCACCTTTAACAACATTAGGAGAGAACTTTTGATTTAATAATGCTCCACCAGTTTTCATTTGATCAATTTTAGCTGCTGATTTAATAACTGCAGTAGGACCATTACGATCTGCACCTTTTTCAGGAGAAATTCCATCAGGTAGTGCAATACCAGCTTTACGACCATTAGGACTAGCTTCCATTACTTGGCCAAAATAAATATGACAAGTAGTAGGTAAGAATTCAACTACTGTAGTAGCTCCTTTAGGAGTCTTACGACCAGCGATTGCATCTTGTAATGATTCTGATACAGCTTTTAAGATATCATCTGCATAATCTTCATCATTTCCATATTTAGGAGTTTCATTATAAACAGTATTAAAGATTTCATCATGTCCTTCAAAGTTATCTTTACAAGCTTTCATTAATTGATTCATTGCAAAGTTTTTATCTTCAAAGATATTCTTTTTGATAGCTGCTAGTGAATCAGTGATTGTAGCTACACCAACACATTGGATATAAGAAGTATTATAACGAGCACCACCACAATTATAATCAACTCCTGAAGCAATACAATCATCTGTGATTACAGATAATAAAGGTACTGGCATATTTTCCATATACATTCTTTCAATAACATTGTTTCCAGCTACTTTAACATCAACAACATATTTTAATTGTTTATAGAATGCTTCATACACTTCTTCATATGATTTAAAATCAGACATATCTCCAAGATCTAATCCAACTTGTTTATTAGTGTAAGTATCAAAACCTCTATTTTGTACTAATTCAAAGATTTTTGGTACATTTAAATAACCAGTTAAAACATATGCTTCTTTACCAGCTGTACCAGTTTCAACACAACCTGATGCTATTCCAGACTCTCTTGCATCATCAATTGACTTATTCATATTAAGTAATTCTTGAATAATTGCTTCAGAGTTATAGAATGCAGGTTGTCCCCATCCTTTACGAGACACTTTTGCTGCTTCACGTAAGAATTTTTCAGGTGATTTTTTAGATACTTGAACATTAGAACTAGGTTGTAATAATTTCATTTCATCCATTACTTCTAAAATTAAATAACTAACATCACTTACACCACTAGTTCCATCTGGACGAAGTGAACCAGTATTAATATTACAAAAATCAGTATAAGTTGCACTTTCTTTTAAAGTGATTCCAACTTTAGGTGGAGCAGGCTGATTATTAAATTGAATCCATAGATTTTCTAATAATTCTCTTGCTTCATCTCTAGTTAAGCTACCATTTTTAATATCATTATTATAGAAAGGCTCTAAGTGTTGATCTAATTTACCAGGAGAATAAGCATCCCAGTTGTTCATTTCAACAGTTACACCAATATGAGTAAACCAATACATTTGAATAGCTTGTCTAAATGTTTGTGGCTTATTAGCTGGAACTACATCACATACTTCAGCTAAATCTAATAATTCTTGACGCTTAGTTGGATCTGTTTCTTCAGCAGCTTTACTACGAGCTAAATGAGCATATCTTTCACCCATAATAATCATACCTTCACAAACTAACTTCATTCCTTGTAGTTCATCATGTTTGTTTAATGCATCTAAATCATTATTGTAATCTAAATTAGCAATCTCATTATCAATACGTTTAATAAAATCTTTATATCCAGTTTGATAAATTTTACCATCTGCTACAGTATGACCTGGACCTCTTTGCATTAAGAACTCAGTATATAACCCACCATTGAATAAACCATGCCATTCTTCAGGTAATAATTTATTCATACGAGACATTAAAGCACGATCTTTCCAATAAGGAATAATTACTTCCTCTTGAATACGACGATCTTCATCACTTACTTTAAAGAATACTTTTTCACGCTTATCCATATTCTCTAAGTCTTCCATAGTATGACAACAAAGTTCTGGGAAAGTAGGAGCAGCCCACGGCTTATGACCTTTTTCTCCAACAATTAGTCCACCTTCTTCAAGGTATAAAGTACGATGTTCCATAATGTGTTTAAATGCTTTACCTCTTAGGATTGGAGGAGTACAAGTTCCTTCCCACATTTGATATGCTTCAGTTAAAAGCATTGCTCTTTCCATAGAGATACTAGGAATACATAATCCATCACTTAATTCTCTTAATCTTTTAATACGTTGTGTAGAACCTCTTTTTCTACTATCTAATTGTTCTGACATTTTAAATGCCTCCTTAATTTTATTTTTAGCCACCAATTTTAACTTGGTAACCTGCTTCATTTAATAATGCATCTATTTCATTGAGACGCTGTTCACTTGGTGCTTCAAATTCTTCTTCATCATGAATTCGTTCTAGCCTACGATATTTATCACTACCAAAGACATGGTAGGGAAGTAGATTAATATTGTTAATTCTTATCTTATTAGCTTTAAGCCAAGAAATAATATCATTAATTGACTTATCATTACTATTAATACCTTCTAATAAAATCATTCTAAGATTAATATTTGCATTAACATCATTTAATTTAATAAGATTATCTAAAACTAACTTATTACTAGCTTCAGTATATTTAATATGTAGACTATCATCTAAGAATTTTAAATCATAGAGGAAGATATCAACTAGTGGAATGATTTCTTTATAGCTTTCATAATTAAATTCACCACAAGTATCAATCGCTACTGAAACTCCAATACGATCTAACTCTTTTACAAGACTAATAATATATTCAGGATTTTGACTAAAGCATTCACCACCACTTAAAGTAACACCACCTCCTGATTGATCGTAGAAGATTTGATCTTTTTGAACAATCTTCACAAGTTCTTCAATTTCATATTGCTTTCCAACTTCTTGCTTGATACCTTCTTTATTCTCCATTAGTTCTGGTTGGTAATTTTGACTTTCAGGATTATGACACCATTTACATTTTATGGGACAACCTTTAAAGAAAATCGTTGTTCTTATACCTGGACCATCATGGACAGAGAATTTTTGAATGTTAAAAATATACGGTTTTTTCATCAAAAGACACTCCTATCCTTCATTTGTCTCTATTATATTCATATTCCTAAAAATATACAATCTAAATAAAAGTGTAATTTCACTAAAATGAAGATATTCACGATATTATTCGCGATAATCTATATTAGTGAATTTTATCACTTATATCATTATGCTTTATTTACAGACGAATAAAGCACAAAAAAAGTACAGTAAACATTGAATTTACTGTACTTTATAGAGTTTTTTAATAGTGATCTTCATCATATATTTGTTCTAATGTATCAAGGTCCATATCACAGGGTGTATGTACTGCAATGAATTTTACAATACGATCTGTTTCATTTTCCCAGTTATGATTAATATCTGATTTATAATGAATTGAATCACCAGGATACATATGATACTTTTTGTTATCTAGATGCATTGTAAGGATACCTTCTAAAACATAAACAAATTCTTCACCATTATGACCATATTCTTCCATTGATTCAGAACTACGATTCATTTGTGGTAACATTTCAATTATCTTAGGTAACATATCCATTTCCCTAGGATTAGAACTAAGTGATTTATAAACATTGTGATTAAAGATTTGAATTGTTTCTTGGGCATAACTTCTAACAATTGGATCAACGCTGCTTTGATCTAATTCTTCTTTAATTAGATGTTCTAAAGGAACATTGAATGCTTTAGCAATCCTTTGTAAATATTCAATTGCGATTGTTGTTTTACCACGCTCAAATTGTGATAAATAACCAGTTGATAGATTTGTCATTTCTGATAATTGTTGTAGTGTTAAGTTCTTTTTCTTTCGTAATATCTTAACTTTCTCTCCTAAAAAATCCATAGTGCCACTTCCTTTTCATGATTTCCATTATACTTACTTTTATACATTTAAGCAATTATAATAGAATTTTATCCAAAATATAGATGTCCTTTTATGACTAGTTATGCTAGTTTATTATGGTATAATTATTTTTAAAGAAGGTGAGTCTTATGAACAATGAAATTGATGGATGGTATGAAGCATATAAAGCAAAAGATAAAAGATTTGATGGTAAATTCTTTGTTGGTATAAAAAGTACTAATATATATTGTAGACCAATTTGTACAGCGCGCTTAGCATCACAAAAGAATACTATCTTTTTTGAAAACGCTGCTCAAGCAGAGAAATCAGGATTTAGACCTTGTCTAAAGTGTAGGCCTGAACTTATTATTAATAATAATAGTGAAGAATATGAAAATGAATTACTTAAAGATGCGATATCTTATATAAATAATAACTTTACATCTAGTATTACTCTAGATGATATATCATATAATATTGGTTGCTCTAAAAGACATCTTTCACGAGTCTTTAAAGAAGAACTTAATATCACATGTAAAGACTATATTAAAACTAAAAGACTATTACTTTCTAAACAATTAATAGTAGATAGTAATCTTAGAATGATTGATATTGCTTATGCAGTAGGATTTGGTAGCCTTAAGACATTTAATACTACATTTAAACAACAATACAATTTAAGCCCATCACAACTAAGAATAAATAAGAATATAAAGTATAATGATGATTCATTTATGATTCACCTTAATTATCAAAGACCATATAATTGGGAAGATATTCTATCTTTTTTAAGTAGTCGTACAATAGAAGGAGTAGAGAAGGTTGAAAATAATAAATACTATCGAAGTGTCGTAGTAAAAAATGATAATAAAAAAATATTTGGATGGCTAGAAGTAAGTAACAATAAAAAGAGGGCACAATTAGATATTAGATTAAGTTCTACTTTAATTGAAGTACTACCATTTGTTATTAGTCGCTTAAAAGTCTTATTTGATTTAGATGCCCAACCAGACATTATAAATGAAACACTAATTAAACTGAATGATAAATTTCCTAGTATTCACAAAGAAGGAGTACGTATCCCAGGCACATTTGATCCTTTTGAGATGATAGTTAGGGCAATTGTAGGACAACAAATCAGTGTTAAAGGAGCTAGAACTATTATAGGAAGACTTATCAAAACATATGGTTATAAAGTAGAAACTCCTTTTAAAGATATAGACTATGCCTTTTGCTTAGCAAGTGATATTATTGCTTTAGAAGATAATATTGAAGAGCACCTTGGCTTACTAGGTATCATTAAAAGACGTTCAAACACCATTTTAGCATTAGCACATGCCTATGAAGATAAAACTATAAATTTCTTTAACCCAAGTAATCCTGAAGAAGAAATAAAAAAACTAGTAGAATTACCTGGTATTGGAATATGGACTGCACATTATATTGCCCTAAGATCAATGAATTATACAGATGCCTTTCTTCATACAGACTTAGGAATTGTAAAAGTATTTGCACCATTAAAACCAAAAGAAATATTAGAAGCAGTTAAAGAATATGCACCATGGAGAGGTTATGCAATGATTAATTTCTGGCTCTATGATGCTATAAAGGAGGATAAATAATGATATATACAAGCACATATAAATCACCACTAGGAGAAATGTTAATGGCAAGTGATGGCACTTATTTAATAGGACTATGGTTTGAAAAACAAAAATACTATGGTTCAAAATTGTTAGATGAAACTAAAGAAGATAATAATCTAGAGATATTCAAACAAACAAAACAATGGTTAGATAAGTATTTTAATGGAGAACAACCTAATCATTTAGACTTACCATTAAAACCACAAGGAACAAAGTTTAGATTATTAGTTTGGGATATATTATTAAAAATACCTTATACTCAAACAATAAGATATGGTGATATAGCAAAAGAAGTAGCATTGAAATTAAATAAACCAACAATGTCTGCACAAGCAATAGGTGGAGCAGTAGGGCATAATCCAATTTCAATTATTATTCCATGCCATCGCGTTGTAGGAAGTGATAAAAGCCTTACAGGATATGCAGGTGGACTAGATAGAAAAGTTGAATTACTAAAATATGAAAATGTTGACTTAAACCAATTTAAGAAGGTGGGAGAATAAGATGGCAGTAATGAATGATGAATTTATAGACCTTATTCTTTCAATAGTTGCTGAAATACCAGAAGGTAAAGTAGCTACGTATGGATTGATAGCTAAACTAGCCGGATACGATAAAAATGCACGTTTAGTTGGAAAAGTACTAAGCAATGCATCACTATATGGAGATTATCCATGCCATCGTATTGTTAATGGAAGTGGTCGATTAGTAGTAGGATGGGATGCACAAGCACAACTATTAGAAGCAGAAGAAGTGTACCTAAAAGAAAATGGTAATGTTGATTTGAAAAAATATTTATGGACAATATAAAAAGAGTGTAATCTTAGTAATTACACTCTTATTTTTTGCGTCTATATTATTTTAAAACGCCTAATTCTTTAGCACATTTTTCAATAGTAGCTACAGCTTTATCTAAATCTTCTTTAGAATGAGTAGCACTAGGCATTAAACGAATACGAGCTAACCCTTTAGCAACCGTAGGATACATAATAGGACTAACTAAAATATTTTCTTCAAATAAAGCTTTAGTCATATCAGTTGCTAAACTTTCTTCACCAATAATTACTGGAGTAATAGGAGAAGTAGTCTTCCAAGTATCAAAACCTTTAGCTTTTAATTGTTCTTGTAAATACTTAGCATTATCCCATAATTTCTTAACACGATCATCACTTGCACTCATTTTTTCAACAACTTTAATACCAGCACCACACATAGCACTATCTAAACCAGTTGAGAATAAGAAAGGACGAGATTTTTGTTTTAAATAATCAATAAGTTCTTTTTTACCACCAATGAATCCACCAGCAATACCAAATGCCTTAGATAAAGTCCCAATTTCAAACTCAACTTTACCTTCAACACCAAAGTGATTTACTAAACCACGACCATGACTACCAAATACACCTTCACCATGAGCATCATCAATAGCTAGATATACATCTTCATATTGTTCTTTTAAAGCAACAATTTTATCTAAAGGAGCAATATCCCCATCCATTGAGAATACACCATCAGTTATAATTAAAACAACTCCACTTACTTCAGCTTTAGCTTTTTCAATTTGAATTTTTAAATCATCCATATCACAATGTTTATATACATATTTTTTAGATTTAGTTAAACGCACACCATCAATAATAGAAGCATGATTTAACTCATCACTGATAATTGCATCATCAGCACTCATGATAGTAGGAGTTAAAGTAGTATTAGCTTGAAAACCAGATTGCACTAATATTACATCCTCAACACCTTTAAATTTTGCTAATGCTTGTTCAAAATCAATATGACATTGTTGCGTACCAGCAATACTTCTTACAGCTCCAGAACCAGTTCCATACTCATCTAGAAATGCTTTAGCATTTGCTACAACTTCAGGATCATTTGCATATCCTAAATAGTTATTAGAACACATATTTAAGAATTCTTTATTATTAATTTGAATGTATGCCCCCTGAGCACCTTCTAATACTTTGATATTATTATAAGTTTTAGTTTCATGACGATTATCTAATTCACTATTAATTCTATTCCATAATTTTGACATATTATCTTTCCTCTTCCCTTGTATTTTCTATATACCATTATACTATCACATATAAAAATATATCAAAGAACATCACTAATAAAACAAATCTTATACAAAAGAGTCTAGTATTTAAGTACTTATTATGAAAAGATATGAATATTTAACATTTTAAGCATCATTTTTTTGACAGTCTTCTTTACATTAATTATAATTGAATTACAGATTAGTATTAACTATGAAAGGAAGTATAACAATGAAAAAAATATTAGTAACCGGAAGTTTAGGACAAATTGGTTCAGAATTAGTAGAAAAATTAAGAGAACTTAAAGGAGTCGACAATGTAATAGCAACAGACATTAGAAACCTAGAAGGGCATACAGTATGTGAAGATGGTATCTTTGAAGTTTTAGATGTTATGGATTATGATAAATTTTTAGCACTAGCTAAAGAACACAATGTTGATACAGTAATACATTTAGCAGCATTACTTTCTGCAGTTGCAGAAGCAAAACCACAAATGGCATGGGATTTAAATATGAGTGGATTAGTTAATGCTTTAGAAGTAGCACGTGAAATGAATGCTAAATTCTTTACACCATCATCAATTGGATCATTTGGACCTGGAACACCAGCTGATAATACACCACAAGATACATTACAAAGACCAACTACAATGTATGGTGTAACTAAAGTTGCTGGTGAATTATTATGTGATTACTACTATACTAAATTTGGTTTAGATACAAGAGGAGTTCGTTTCCCAGGATTAATCTCATATAAAACAGAACCAGGTGGGGGAACTACTGATTATGCAGTAGATATCTATTATGAAGCAATCAAACAAGGAAAATATACTTCATTTATTAAAGAAGGAACTTATATGGATATGATGTATATGCCAGATGCAATAAATGCTATTATAACTTTAATGGAGGCAGATGCTTCAAAACTAGTACATAGAAATGCATTTAATATCTCTGCTATGTCATTTGAACCAGAACAAATTAAAGCAGCAATCCAAAAAGAAATGCCAGATTTCACAATGGATTATGATGTAGATCCTGTACGTCAAGGAATTGCTGATTCATGGCCAAATTCTCTTGATATATCTGCTGCACAAAAAGAATGGAACTTCACGACTGAATATGATTTAGATTCTATGACTCGTGATATGTTGGAAAAACTTGGTAAAAAACTTTCAAAATAGTAATATAAAATATATACAATGAAAGAGGAACAACAATTATTTATTTGTTGCTCCTCTTTTTATATTATCTAGCCATCCATCATATTCTTCTTTTAATAATGAATATACAATTTGATCTAAGTATCCATTTTCATCTTTATAATTAGAACGCAATACGCCATCAACATGCAATCCTAATTTATCATATAATTTTATCCCGGCATAATTAGTAGGATATACATCTAACCAGAAACGATTAGTATCAGTCTGTTCAAAAGCATAACGTATTAATCCAATCATTGCTTCTTTACCATATCCTACTCCTTTCTTAGTTATTGCAATTCTTCTTAATTCAAAAATATTAGATTGCTTATCTAATCTAACTAATGCATAACCTACTACATTATCACTCATCTTTTCTTTTATTACTAGTAATAAATGGTTAGGATCATTAATCTCATCTAAGTGCTCATCATATGTTCCAATCCATAAATAATATCTATTTTCTTCATGACTTTCAATTCGAATAATCAAGTTTATATATTTTTCGTCTGCCTCTATAATACTTAGTCTATTAGTTTCAATCATATGCATCCTCCTTAAATTATTAATATTCTAACATATATTCATACCTAAATAACCATCCAAGTATTGTTTATAAGCCATCCAATCATGATATAATAGTAATGTTAAAGATATTTGCGCAAATAATAAGGACATTTGATATACAATTAGACCAACAATAGTTATCCTTAAATAAAGGAGGAAGTTATATGAAATTTAATGAAAGAGTTTTAGAACTTAGAAAAGATAATAATTTAACTCAAGAAGAAGTCGCTGAAAAATTAGATGTTAGTAGACAGACTATTTCTAATTGGGAAACTGGTAGTGCTCAACCAACAATAGATAAAGCAATTGAGTTAGCTCAACTATATAATATTTCACTAGATGACTTAGTTGGAAATACTAGTAGTAATAAAAGAGAAGATTTACATATTATTAATAAGCTTATTGATAAAGAGGTAACTTTATATTTCAATCATGAGAGTGATATGGCATATAGTCCTCGTTTAAGAAACTGTAAGATTATAAGTGTTAATGATAATAATATTAAAGTATTAGTTAATGATAAAAAAGAAAAGTATGAGAGATTGTTCTTTTTAAAAGATATTGTAGGTATTGAATTGGAGGTGGACTAAGATGTGGTTTACTCTAGCAGTAATTGTTGTATACCTTCTATTTAGTCAACTCGATAAGATACTAGATGCACTTAGGAGTAATGATCCTAAGTATCGTGATAAGAAGTTAAGAGAGGAACAGGAGCTTAATCTTGAGAGGGAACAGTTGATAATTGATCTTAAAAGTAATATTGGTAAGACTTGTAAACTGAGTAATAATAATATGTACTTTATGTCCGTTAGTAAGATGGATATTATTGGTAAGATAATAGATGTTGATAATAGTTGGGTTGAGATTGAGACAGTTATTAAGAAAAAGAAAGTTATCACAATTATACGCATTGATGATATTTATGGAGTGCAAAGAGTGATAGGTAGTATATAATAAAATAAATTATTTTAATAAAAAAGGAGTTTACAATTATGAATAAAAATATATATATTAGTGAAAATAAAGAGGAAATAATTAATTTTCTAGATTCAAAAACAAATGTTATGAAAGATTATATTTCAAATGCAAATGACTCTTCATTTGCTTTAATTAAAAAAAATATAACACATTCGGATTTACCTACTTTTGGGAAAAGGTGTGGAAATCAAAAAATTGATAAAAATATTTTAACATATTTAAGTGTAGCAGAGATGCATGAAATTGAAGCGAAAGAGTCTGATGAATTTAAGTCGGCAAAGCAATCAAATATTTCTGTTCCACAATTTTATTTTGAATTTCTAGGTATCAAACAATTGCAAAGAAGAGAAGGCAGACAATTAAAGGATCACGAACCTATTATAATTAATGAGTATTCAGACGTTTTCTTAGTAAATGAATCGTTAAAATATTTCACTTATAAATATACTAATGAGATTTTAGAAAAATTAGGAAAAACTCCAAAGTGGAAAAGAGGAGACTATGATTATACTGTATCAGATGGGGAGTTTACAAAGCTCAATTTGACACATGCGATTCATGGCATTGGTACAAGTAGAGATGAATTATTTCATAAATTAAGGCATAATATTTTTTTAAATGACAGTTTTATATTACTTTTAGAAAAAAAATCAAATTATAAAACAAACACATTTATACTACTTGATAAAAACCCTAAATTTTATTCAATTTTAAACGAGACAAATCTTATTTATCAAAAATATTTAGAGAAAGAAATGAAAAATATAGATCTAAAACTTTCAAAAACTAAATATGCTGAAAAGAGTAGAGCACTTCAAAGTGTGTGGAGAACAAAATTGGCTGAAGAAATGATGAACTATACAATGGTTGAAGGAAATGTATTTTGTCCATTCACTTACGTTGAAACAAATTTTGATTTATTAGGTACATTATTTAGAGCCTCACACATTAAAGAATATGCGACGTGCAATAATACAGAAGCTTTTGATATTGAAAATGGACTACTTTTATTGGCTAGTGCAGATTCTTTATTTGATAAACATTTAATTTCAATTGATGAAGAAAAAAAATTGATATTTTCATTTTTGATATCAAATGATGAAAAACTAAAAAGTCAATTACTATTAAATAATCCAATATTTAAGCTAATTTTAACAGATGGAAGAATGAAATATATTGAACATCACAGAAATGTATTCTTTAAAGAAGAAGAAAAAAGAAAAAATTTAAAATAATAAAGGATATTTTTATAAAATGGGATAGTATGTTTGTAACGTATATACTTGTTAAAATAACTAATTTGTTGTATACTATAGCTCTGTATATATAATACGCAGGTACAATATAAGTAGACGCAGGTCATGGAGGTATAAATGTTAAAGATAGGAACACTTTTTAGTGGTATAGGTGCAGTTGAACAAGCATTGATACGTATGAATAAAGATCACGAAATTATTTTTGCATGTGATAATGGAAATATAGATATAGATATTAATTATGAAGATGAATTAGAAAAAGTTAGGAGACTACCATCATTTCATGAAAAAAATGAGTATGTGAGATCGTTATACGCTCAAAATAGTAGAAGAACTAACTTTGTTGAAAAATCATACATACATAACTATAAAATAGATGAAAGTAGATTTTTTTATGATGTAAAACTTTTTGATGGTAGTGATTTTAGTGGTAAAATAGATATTCTTGTAGGAGGATCACCTTGTCAAAGCTTTTCTATGATTGGAGAAAAAGGTGGTTTAGAAGATACGAGAGGAACTCTTTTCTATGATTTTGCAAGAAGTATAAAGGAGATTAAACCAAAAGTTTTTGTATATGAAAATGTATTTGGAATGTATAAGCATGATAAGGGAAAAACATGGGAAACTGTCAAATCAGTATTTGATAGTTTAGGCTATTACTATAAGTTTGAAGTATTAAATTCTAAGGATTTTGGCATACCGCAAAGTAGAAGAAGAATCTTTGTTGTAGGTTTCTTAGATGAAACTGCATATATGAACTTTGAATTTCCACGCACTATTCCTTTGGAGTTTAAACTACAAGACTTTTTAATTGAAAACACACCTGAAGGTTCATTAAATTCTCAAGGAGGCTTCTTGAAAATAAGTGATTCTAAGAAAACTGAGCTACCTTTAGAGAAATATTATTTATCTGAAAAATTATTGAAATATGTAATGTCTCCAGGTACAAAGAACTTTATGCATAAAGATGCAAAGATTGATCTTGAAATTGCTAGGGCATTACTTTCGACAATGGGAAATACTCATAGATCTAGTGTAAATAACTATGTAACGACTAATGGTAAAGTGAGAGCGTTAACTGAAAGAGAGACACATAGATTGATGGGGTTCCCAGATAATTATGAAATAGTTGTATCAAAAACACAAGCATATAAACAAAGCGGTAATTCAATAGTAGTAGATGTTTTAATACATCTATTAAAAAGTATTTTCACAGCACAAAGGAGTGGGTAGAATGGAAAAAATTATGCATAAGAATCCTAAATATAAAGTAGTATCAATATTTTCTGGGATTGGTGGACTTGATCTTGGGTTTGAAAATGCAGGATTTAAAGTTGTTTGGGCGAATGACTTTGACAAGTATGCAGTTG
>JAVWHL010000002.1:25635-59827 GCA_036640095.1 Erysipelotrichales bacterium
AAAAATATAAGTAAAAATATAGTTTTAGGTGATATTAGAGATGAAAAAGAAAATATTCCAGAACACGACATATTAATTGGAGGTTTCCCTTGTCAACCGTTTAGTACATTAGGTAAATTAAAAGGGTTTAAAGATAAAGATAGAGGTACTCTATTTTTTGAAATAAAAGATATATTAAAAAAACACAATACAAAAGTTGTTGTTTTAGAAAATGTTAAAAATCTAATGAATCATGACAAGGGAAAAACATTTAAGAAAATGATTCATGAACTAAATGAGCTTGGATATTCGTGTTATAATAAGATTTTAAATACTGCTGATTATGGTATTCCCCAGCGAAGAAACAGAGTTTTTTTGGTTGCATTCAAAAAAGAGTATTTTAGAGAATGTGATTTTATTTTTCCCGAAAAATTTAAACTAGAAATTTCTACTCAAGATATTTTAGACAGTGATGTAGAAGAAAAATATTTTATCAGTAAAAAAATGTTGCCAACAATTCTAGGAGAAGGTACAAAAGGATATATTGTTAAACCAACTATTGACCAAAAACTTTCTAAAACATTAACTGCGACTATGCATAAAATGCACAGAGCAAGTCAAGATAATTATTTTACTGATAATATTAATTATAAGAAATATTGTGGTGAAACAAAAAGTAATATAAGAAAGCTTACACCAAATGAATGTAGAATTTTACAAGGTTTTCCCAGCGACTGGATTCAAGTTGTATCAAATACTCAAGCTTATAAACAATTTGGAAATGCTGTTACTGTAGATGTTTCATTCTATCTTGCGCAGAATTTAATGAAACATATAGAATTAAATAAATTGAAGTGGGATTAAAATAATTACTATATCATTTTACATATATAAATCATAATGCTATGATTTAAACAGAAAGAAGGTATTTATATGAAAAAAATAAATTTAAATACTAATATCTGTTGTTGTTGTAATCTCAATATTAGGTGATTATAACGTTTTTAAATGTGCATAGAAGTCACCATATTATTTATGGTGGCTTTTTTTGTGCCAAAATTCAGGAGGAAGAAACAATGATATTAAGTATAACAATCGCAGTATTAATTTTAATTTCGTTCTATATATTAATTAGAACCCAAAGAAAGAATAAGATTTCATTTCCAATATTCTTATTAATAGCACTAGGTTTATCGCTAGTAACAGGTCTTATTGTTTATGGATTAGCATTCTTTATTAAAGATGCAGATAGTACAATCTTTACTTGGCTACCTACAACTCTAGAAAAGAACTATATTATGGATGCTCTTTCACTAGTTGGTAGTGTATTTACAAGTTTAATGAAGATGTTAATTGGACCACTTATCTTTAGTGCAATCTTTAGAGTAACCGTATCTCATTTTAGTAGTTCAAAAAGAGTTATTGGTTATGGGATTATAGGTTATGTATTTATGGTAACTATTTCATCATTAGTTACTGGAGTAATTAGTATGGCTACTAAACTTGGACAAGGATTGAATATGGCTAGTGTAAGTCAAACAAATACAGCCCTTATGGATAGAATTTCTGAAGTACAACAACAATCAGATAATTATAATTTCTTTGAATTATTAAATTCATTCTTACCATCAAATATTATTAATGATTTAGCAAATAATAATATGATTCCAATTATTATCTTTGCATTAATATTTGGTGTAAGTGTTAATTATCTATTGAAAAAAGATAATACTAAGGTACAAATAATAATTGATTTTGTTGATGGAATCTTTGATATCTTCTCAGTAATGATTGACTTTGTATTAGGGATATTACCTTATAGTATTTATGCTCTAATTCTAAGTACAATGCTTGCTGCAGACTTCTCTAGTATTCCAACAATATTACTTTATGTAGTAGTAGTTATTGCATCGATGGTAGTAGTATACATCTTACAATTATTAAGTTTATTAATTGCAGGACATAATGTTAAGGACTATGTTAAAAATACATTCCCAGCTCTTATAACAGCATTTTCTACTGCATCAAGTAATGCAACTCTACCAGTTACAATAGAAAGCTTATCAAATAATAATGTAAGTCAAAAGTCATCAAATGTTATTGCAACACTTGGTACAACAATGGGAATGGCAGGATGTGGAGCAGTTTATCCTACTATTTTAACAATTATGACTTATGTATCGATTAATGGAAATCTTCCTATACTAGTTTTAGTACAAATTGTTTTAGTAGTTTTACTTGCATCATTTGGTATGCAAGGTGTACCTGGTACAGCAATGTATGCGGCAACTTTAGCATTGACTACTTTAAATCTTCCATTAACAGCAATCATTTTAGTTGCACCAATTGATTTCTTTGTTGATATGTTTAGAACAGCATTGAATGTTAATGGCTCAATGGTTGTAGCAACCATAGTAGATAAGAAGATAAAATAAAAGCACTTTTAAGTGCTTTTCATTTACATAGATTTCTTTTGATTTTATTGTTGTCTACATTATTTAAACCCCAATCACATATATCATTTAATAAAGGGATTAAACTTAATCCTTTTTTTGTTAAGCGATATTCTACTTTAGGAGGGATTTCATTATATACTTTTCTAATAATTAGTCCATCTTCTTCTAACTCTCTTAATTGATTTGTTAGTGTTTTATGAGAAACATCTTCTATATATTTTTGAAGTTGATTAAAACGTACTACTTCAGCTTCATAAATTTCATATAAAATCATAACTTTCCATTTACCTTGAATGTGTTTCATTGTGGCATCAAATTCGTTTAAATACATGTTTTTAACCTCACTTAGTTACTTTTAGGTTACCTAGTACCATCAAAGTGCGTACTAGTAGAACTCTTTTGTATATATTATAATGAATAAGTAAAAAATACAAGAGGAGTGGAAAAGATGAAAAAATTAGTAGTTATTACAGGTGCAGGAAGTGGTTTTGGAAAAGAGGTTGCACATATATTTAATAAGGCAAATCATCCATTATTATTACTTGGTAGAAGACCTGAGTTAATGGAAGAATATGGTTTTGATAATTGTTTAGTTAGAAAAGTTGATGTTAATGATAAAGAATCATTTGAAAAAGCAATTAGGGAAGCTGAAGCATTATATGGTAAGACTGATTTATTAGTAAATAATGCAGGGGTGATGTTACTAGGAAATGTTGCTTATCAAGATAGTAGTGAATGGCAAACAATGCTTAATACTAATGTAATGGGTGTTTTAAATGGAATGCAAGTAGTATTAGATAATATGATAAAAGATAATACAGGTACTATTATTAATGTCTCATCGATTGCTGGAAGAAAGTCTTTTGGTAATCATGCAGCTTATTGTGCATCTAAATATGGCGTGCATGCACTAAGTGAGACGATAAGAGAGGAAGTATCTGGTTCTAATTTAAGAGTTATGGTTATAGCTCCTGGTGCTGCTGAAACTAGTTTATTAGAGCATACTACATCTCAGGATATTAAAGATGGCTATAATGAATGGAAAGAGACAATGGGTGGTGTTTCACTAGATCCTAAGAAAGTGGCAGAATCAATTAAATTTATGTATGATATGCCTCAGGAAGTGAATATTAGAGAATTAGTTATTGCTTCAACTAAACAAGATCAATAAGAAAAACAGGTTGTTAAACCTGTTTTTAGTCTTTTTTACTTCTAATAAATAGTATTGGGAGTAATAGTAATACTATTGAAAAGCCGCTTATTGTATAAAAAGTAATATTTAAACCATGCATAAATGCTGCATCGCCATGTGAATTTGCGGATTGGGCAGCAACACTATTCATAATACTAACAAACAATGCTGGGCCAATTGCTCCAGCTACAGTTCTAAGAGAGGTTAGTAGGGCAGTTCCATGTGCTGTTAGGCTATCTCTTACATTTTCCATACCCCAAGTAACTAGAGGCATTAATAGGAATCCAAAGCCAATATTTCTAATAATGTTTAGGATGATTGGTATATTTAGGCTAGTTTCTATTGTTATAAGAGCCATCCCTATATTTGATATAGCAATTAATAGTGATCCTAATATAAATATTCTTTTAATTCCAATACGATCATAGATATTTCCAGCAAAGGGACTTATTATAGCAAGTGCTAAGGCTCCTGGTAATAAGGCAAGTCCTGAGTGGGTTGCTGATAGTTCTTTAATTTGTTGTAAGTATAAAGGTAATATTAGTGTTGTTCCCATCATTAATAAATAAAGTATCATACTTGAGATTAAACTTATTCTAAAGTCATGGTCTTTAACCATTCTTAAATCTAGTAATGGTTCATCTAAGTTTAATTGTGTAACAATAAATAAGATTGCACTTATTCCTCCAATAATTAATGGAATATATACGATTGGGTTTGAAAATCCATATGTCGCAAGATTACCAATTGAAAGGGTAACACCACCAAATGTTAGGATACATAAGATAAATGAATAGAAATCAAATTTAGAAACATATGTATCAAGAACATCTTCCATAACAAAGATAGCTGAAATAAAAGTTATGACCATTATTACTGAAATAATGATGAAAATCATTTCCCATCCACCATTATCAACAAGTACTCCAGCAATTGTTGGTGCAATTATAGGTGCGACTCCAATCGCGAGTCCATACCATCCCATTACAAATCCAAGTTTATGAATAGGGAAGATTGTTAGGATAATTACTTGTGCCATAGCGATTAAGACACCACTACTTGCAGCTTGTAAGCTTCGTCCAACTATCATGACACTGAATACTGGAGCTACTAGGCATGTGATTGAACCTATAATAAATACAGCAATAGCTACTAAGTATAATCTTTTAGTTGGTATTCTTGTTACTAAGTATGCAGTTAAAGGCATACTAATAGCCATTATTAAGAAATATCCACTTGTTAGCCATTGACCTATACTTACACTAACACCAAATTCATTTACAATTGCGGGCAAGGCAGTAGTAAGTGAAGTGGTAAGTAAAGAAGCAGCAATACAAGTAATTAGAACATTAATAAAAATATAATTTCTTCTACTATTATTTAAAGCTAAGCTTTTATCAACTATACTCCTAACACTCATAAACTAGCTCACCTACCTTCTTGTTGGTTTTAGTAAATGTGTGGTTGTAATCAATTTTTTCATTATTTTTTAAAAAGATTTTTCGACTAGATAGATAAAAAGTGGAATGAAATAAATTTCTTTTTCCACTATGAAAGATATTTTTAAAGAATAATAAAATAATCAATTTTAATTTTTTGATCATTAAGACATCTCCTTGTACGTATATGCTCTAATATTATAGACTTTATAGGTTTTAAAGTCAAGTTGCTAAGTATCGAAACTTACAATTTTTAACATTATATGTATAATAAATTATATGTTTTTTTATATGAATGTATTTTCTTTTTTAAAGTGTGTTTTTGTGGTAGAATGGAGTCTATAAGTGAATAAATAATATGGATATTGAAATTTAATTTAGTCTAATATTAATAGACAATATTAATTTCAATTAATAGGGGGATATACAATGAAGAAAATACTAGGAATGTTTTTTAGTTTAGGGTTATTTTTTTCACTAGCTTTTGGAGTTAATGCACAAGAAAAAAGTTATGTGGAAACAATCATACCTGATAAAGCTTTACAGATAAATATTCTAGAGGCAATGCATGATATTGATGCAAATATTACAGAATTAAATCAAATAAGTGAGGAAATATTTGTTCGTGATTTATATAACGTAAAAATTAATGAAAGTGTTAAGTCATTAGAAGGTCTACAATATGCTATAGGTTTAGAAAGCATTGAAGTTGATGGTTTCTATACAAAAGCGCTTGAAGACATTTCATTTGAACCATTAAAAGATCTACCCAATGAAATAAGTTTTGATGTTTTGAATGAAAATAATTTTTTATTAAAAGATGGTGATATTACTGGGTTGATAAATCATGTTTTGGAATATCCAAATATTACGATTTTAGCTGAGGAGTTATCAGTTGGAAGAGTAATGCACATTAGTGAGGATAATTATAAGCAATTTAAGTTGAAATTTAGTGATTATTATAAGCCGTATTTAGATAGTGAGCCATATAAATTTGAAGATTTAAATGGTGATGAAGAAATGGAATTTTATTTCTTTGATGAAGATACTAATCAAAGTGTTTATTTAACATACAAATTTGAATATGATAAAGCTACTGATATTATTACATTAACTTTGGATGAGGATAGTGATTTAGATCCAATTCCTTCTTTTGATGTAATTAGAAAAAATACTCAGAAATTATTGTTCGCAGATCAAACAGTTCATATTAATGATGAGAACTTCTTAGACAAAGTTGGAGATAATGATAGAATTGGGCTTGAAGAATTTAATTTTTCTTTAGCATTACAAAGTGATTCAATCGTTGAAAAAGGTAAAGTAATAGTAAATCATATTGATATTGATAATAATGTATTAGCGAGTCAAGAAACTAAAACTGGTAATGTTGGAACTACATATACGACAAGTCAAGCAACAATAAATGGTTATGAATTAGATGTTATGCCTAAAAATGCAAATGGTACTTATGTAGCTGGTGAAACTGTTGTTAATTATATTTATAAGAAAAAAACGGTTGAACAACAAGCTAAGGTTATAGTTCGTTATGTTGATCAAAACAATAAGAGTATTGCTAAAAGTGATGTAATCTATGGTAAAGTTGGAACTACATATGGTACAAAAGCTAAGTCTATTAAGGGATATAAATTTGTTAAGGTAGAGGGTCAAGCAGCAGGTAAGTTTGCTAAAGAACCTATTGAAGTAGGTTATATCTATAAAAAAGATTCAAAGGATAAAGATAAAGGTAAAATTGGTAAAACTGGTAATGAATATTTCGCAATTGCTTCTATTTTAGGAGTTATTAGTATTGTTAGTTTTGGTTTTAATAGAAAATATAACTAATAATTGAGGGTCTTATTTAAGACTCTTTTTTTATATATGGAAATATATTAGTATAATTGATATATTTGAGATTAAATCTTAAGAAGTTAGCTTGTTTTGTAAAATAACTTATGTTATTATTGAGGTGTATTAAATAAAATATATGAGTTTTATCGTATATGTATAGTGATATGGACTATACGTTTCTACCAATCAACCATAAATTGATGGACTATGATAAAGTGTTTTTTACTTTGTCGTGTCTCTTTAGGAGGAGCACTTATGAACAAAAAAATTAAATCATTTAATACATCGAATAAATTTGTATTCTTTTAACTTTAAGTACGCTTTTGCGTGCTTTTTTTATTGCTTTACAAAACTAGTTATATAGGGAAGGAAAGAGAAAATGAAAAGATATTATTTTGAAAGTAAAGAAACAAAGAAGAGTAATGATATTATCAGAGATATAAATGATGAATATCAAGATGATATGGTTAAGAGTTTAAAGATTATAGATGTTTATGATGTATATGTTAAAGGGGAATTTAATGATGTCAAATCATTATTTAATCCTTTATTAGAAAAAGAGGTTTTTGATATTAACTTAGATGATCAAAAATATATTTGGTTTCGTAGTTTAAATGGACAATTTAATCAAAATCAGTTTAATAAGGTTAAATTATTTGAAGCAATGGGATATGAAGGTGTAAATATAGAAGTCTCTACAATTTATATTTTTGATAAGAATGTTAATTTAGATATGGTTAGTGAATATCTAATCAATCCACTTGAATATGAAATTTTTAGTGGACAAGAGCGTAATTATGTAAGTGATACTAGTATGAGTGTTGAAATTATTGATGATTTTATTGGTTTAAATAATAATGATTTGGAAGAGTTTTTAATAAATAGAAGTTTATCTATGAATATTGATGATTTAAAGCATATTCAAAATTATTTTATTAGTATAAAAAGAAACCCTACTATTACAGAGATTTTAATGTTAGATACTTATTGGTCTGATCATTGTCGTCATACTACATTTGAAACTGAATTAGTTAGTATTAATTATCAGGATTCTAAGATTAAGAATGAGATTGAGGATGCATTAAGAATATATTTAGAACTTAGAGATAAGACTAATCGTAATAGTAAGCCTATTACTTTAATGGATATGGCAAGTATTGAAGCTCGTTATTTAAAGCAAATTGGAATGCTTGAAGATAAAGAAGAGAGTGATGAGATAAATGCTTGTAGTATTGAAATAGATATTGATGTAGATGGTGTTATGGAACGCTGGTTACTTATGTATAAGAATGAGACTCATAATCATCCTACTGAAATAGAACCTTATGGTGGTGCTTCTACTTGTGTTGGTGGTGCTATAAGAGATCCTCTTTCTGGTCGTTCTTATGTTTATCAAGCTATTCGTCTTACTGGTGCAGGTGATGTTAGGAATAGTGTAAAAGATAAACTTGATAATAAGTTATCACAACGTTTTATTACTAAGCGTGCAGCTCTTGGTAATAGTTCTTATGGTAATCAAATAGGAAGTGCTACTTCATATGTAAGAGAATTTTATAATGAAGGATATGTTGCTAAAAGAATGGAGTTAGGTGCTGTAGTAGGTGCTATTAAAAAATCAGATGTTACTAGAGGAGTTCCTAAGACTGGTGATATTATTATTATCTTAGGTGCACCTACTGGTCGTGATGGTGTTGGTGCAGCAACTGGTTCTTCTAAAAAAGAAGCAAGTGATGCTCTTGAAAATGCGTTTGCTCAGGTTCAAAAGGGTAATGCAATGGAGGAGCGTAAGATTCAACGTTTATTTAAACGAAAAGAAGTAAGTACTCTAATTAAGAAAGCTAATGATTTAGGCGCTGGTGGTGTAAGTGTAGCGATTGGTGAATTAGCTGATGGGCTAGTTGTTAACTTGGAAAAATTATATACAAAGTATGATGGATTGACTCCTACTGAGCTTGCTTTATCTGAATCTCAAGAACGTATGGTAGTTGTTGTTGATCCAAAGGATGAAAAGTTATTCTTGGATTATTGTAAAGCTGAAGATTTAGAGGCTGCTAGTGTTGCATATGTAAGTAATAATGATAAATTAGTAATGAAATATTATGATGAGATAATTGTTTCATTAGATAGAGAATTCTTAGATACAAATGGTGTTAGACAAAAAATTGAACCTAATATTATTGATAGTAATAAGTATTCTTTTAATAGTAATTCTTATTCAAAAGAGACTTTTAGTGAAATGATTAATGCCATAGTAAGTGATCTTAATAATTCAAATCAAGAAAATTTAGGATCATTATTTGATAGTACTGGTCAAAGAAGTATGGTCTTGGCAATGTATGGTGGTAAAAATTTAAGTACTCTTTCAGAGGTTTCAGCACAAAAGATTCCTACGCCTGGCTTTACTAATCAAGTTTCACTGCTTAGTTGTGGTCTTAATCCAAAGTTAGGTTTATATCAACCATTCTATGCTGGTGCATATTCTATTGTAGAGGCTGTTTCAAGATTAGTTGCGGTTGGCTTTCCATATGATAAAGCTAGATTATCTTTACAAGAATACTTTGAAAGTGTAACAAATAAGCCTAATGCTTTTGGTAAGCCAGTTGCTGCATTACTTGGTGCATTAAAAGCACAATATGAACTAGGTCTTCCAGCTCTTGGTGGTAAAGATAGTATGAGTGGTAATTTTGAAGATATTAAAGTACCTCCAACTATTGCTGCATTTGCAGTTGGAACTATTGCTTATCAAAATATAATTAGTAATGAATTTAAACAAGCAGGAAATAATGTATATCTATTAGCATCTTCTAAAGATGAAAAAATTGATTATGAATTATTAAAAAGTAACTATGATTTATTACATAGTATTCAATCTACTAATGATGTTCTTAGTTGTTCTAGTATCAAAGAAAAAGGAATCCTGGCTGAACTAATAAATATGTCTTATGGTAATAGTATTGGTTTAAGATTGAATGATACTTTAAGTTTAGAAGATATGTGTATTCCAATGTATGGTAGTTTTATTATTGAAACTAGTGAAATATTAGAAGGTGATAATTTAATTCTAATAGGTAGAACTATAGAAGATAATATTTCTTATCAAGATACTGATATTAATATTAAAACTGTCTATGACTTAAACAAAGAAACTTTGGCTAATGTATTCTATGAATATGAATTAAATAAAGATAATGTAGAAGTGTATAAAGAAGAAATAAAATGCCACTTAAACTTAGAAAAGAAAGATGTTAATGTCTTTGTACCAGTATTTTATGGAACAAATAATGAAGATGAAATTTATGCATCATTAAAATATCAACAAGTAAATATAGATACATATCAATTTAAATCAAATAACTATCAAGAAGGTATTAATGAGCTAGTCAATTCAATTAATAATTGTGATGTCTTTATCTTAGCTAATATAGCTTATAGTGAAGATGATAGTGATGGCTCAACAAAATATGTATACCATGTCTTAAAAGATAAGCGAGTTAAACATGCTATTGAATCATTAATTAAAAGACAAGGAATAATATATGGAATGGGATCAGGATTTAAAGTTTTACTTGAACTTGGATTAGTAAATGAAGGTAAGTATACTGATAAAATTGAAGCTACATTACAAAGTAATGCCGCCTTTATAAGTGCTTATAAAGAAGTAGAAGTACAAGCTAATGAAAATTTATTCTTTAAAGGAATTAGTGGTAAGTATGTTTTACCATATGCTGGAGGATATAGTGGAGTAGTCAGTTCTAAGGCAATAAATGCTAATCAAATTGTTTCTACAATTGATAATCAAATAGAGGCTATGATTAGTCCAAATGGATTAATACTAGGTCGCTTATGCTTTAGTGAACGCTATGAATTGGGTACATATTTAAATGTTCCTGGTAATAAACAACAAGATATTATGAAGAATATTATTAATTATTTTATGAAGAAATAGGTGATTAAATGTTTGAAATAAAAGGTATAAATGAAGAATGTGGTGTCTTTGGTGTAAGTGATCATCAAGATGCAGCATTGATTTCATATTTTGGATTACATAGTTTACAGCATCGTGGTCAAGAAGGTGCGGGTATTGCATATTATCAAAATAAGACAATTAAAAGTATTAAAGGAGAAGGATTAATTGCAGAGGTATTACAAGATAAGGAATTGGAATCAATTGATACTTCTTATGTAATTGGACATGTAAAATATTCTAATGAAAATACAAAAGGCTTAGTCAATGTACAACCTTTTACATATCAATTCTTAGATGAAAGCATTGCCTTAGCTCATAATGGTTATATTGGTAATGCACCATTATTAAAAAAAGAAATTGAAAGTAATGGTGGAATCTTTGTTAGTCAATCTGATAGTGAAGTACTTATTCATTTAATTAGAATGGAAAAGGGTAATTTTATTGATAGATTAAAGAATGCCTTAAATAAATTAGATGGATCATTTGCATTTGTCTTAATGCATGATAATGAAATATATGGAATTAGAGATCGCCATGGATTAAGACCACTATCTATTGGTATCTTACCTAATGGTTCTTATATTCTAACTTCAGAAACCTGTGCCTTCAATGTCTTAAATGCACGTTTTATAAGAGATGTAAAACCAGGTGAGATAGTTAAGATATCTAATAAAGAATTAGTATCTTGGGAATATGCTAAATGTAGTAGTGAGAATATTTGCTTAATGGAATATGTTTATTTTTCAAGACCTGATAGTAGCTTATCAAATATTAATGTTCATACAGCACGTAAAGCAAGTGGTCGTATGTTAGCAAGCTCTAATAAAGTTGCTGCTGATATTGTTGTTGGTGTTCCTGATTCATCAACTTCAGCCGCAATAGGATATGCAGAAGCATCTAATATTCCATATGAAATAGGACTTATTAAAAATAGATATGTTGGTCGTACTTTTATTCAACCAACACAAGAACTTCGTGAACAAGGTGTAAGAATGAAATTATCCGCTGTTCGTGAAATAGTCGAGGGTAAAGATATTATTCTAGTTGATGATTCAATTGTTAGGGGAACGACTTGTAAAAGAATAATAACTTTATTAAAGGATGCAGGGGCTAATAAAATTCATGCTAGAATCGCATCTCCTGCTATAAAATATCCATGTTATTATGGAGTAGATATAACTGATTACAAAGAGTTAATTAGTAATCGAATGAATCAAGAAGAACTTAGAGAATATATTAGTGCTGATAGTCTATGTTTCTTAGAATTAGATGATTTAATAAAAGCATTAAATGATAGTCAAAAAATAAAAGATCATCAAACAGGATATTGTAGTGCTTGTTTTGATGGTAATTATATTACTTCATTGTATGAAGATATAAGTGATATGAATAAGAAAGGAGAATTGTAATGAAAGTTGGAATACTTATGGGATCTAAATCAGATTATCCTATTATGAAAGAAGCAGAAAATATCTTAAAGAAATTCAATATTGAATATGAAATAAAGATAGTATCTGCTCATCGTACACCTGAGTATATGTATGATTATGCTAAGAAAAATGATGTAAGTGTTATTATTGCAGGTGCTGGAGGTGCTGCTCATCTTCCTGGTATGTTAGCATCTCTAACTTCTAAACCAGTTATCGGTGTTCCAATAAATGCAACTCCTTTAAATGGTATGGATTCTTTATTATCAATTGTTCAAATGCCTAAAGGTGTCCCAGTAGCAACCGTCGCAATTAATCAAAGTGCAAACGCTGCTTTACTTGCGATTAAAATGCTCGCAATCCACGATGCCAATTTATATAAACAACTAGATTTATTTAGAAACGATTTAAAACTTCAAGTAATGAAGATGGAGCTTGAAGATGAATAGAAAAATAATTGGTATTATTGGTGGCGGACAACTAGGTATGTTTTTAGCATTAGAAGCAAATCGTCTAGGTTTTAATAGTGCTATCTATAATGATGGTGTTAATTGTAGTGCTCATACTATTTGTAATATCTTTGTTGATGGTAAATATGATGATGAACAAAGGCTAAGAGACTTTTGTAAGCAATGTGATGTTATTACATATGAATTTGAAAATATAGATCATCATGTAATATCTAAGTTATGTGAAGACTTTAATATTCCTCAAGGTCATAGACCACTTGTTCTCGCATCTAATCGTCTTAATGAAAAAGCTATGGCAACTAATCTTGGAATAAAGCAAGGTAGATATTATTTAAAAGATAAAATATATGAACTAAATCTTGAAGAATATGATTATATCTTTAAAACTACTACATTAGGATATGATGGTAAGAATCAATATCTAGTTTGTGATGTTGAAGATTTAGATAATATTGATTACCAACAAGAATATATCATTGAAGAAAAAATTGATTTTGATTATGAAATGAGTTTAATCGGGGTTCGAAGTCTAAATAAAGAATTAGAAATATATCCTGCTTTTATTAATGAGCATCATAATGGAATACTTCATATTAGTGAAGAAGATAGTTTAAATGATTCAATCTATCAACAAGCATATGAGGCTATAGAAAAGATTATGGAACATTATGAAATAGTAGGATTATTATGTGTTGAGTTCTTTGTTAAAGATGATGAAGTCTACTTTAATGAAATAGCTCCTCGTCCTCATAATAGTGGTCATATTACTTTAGATTTAAATATTACATCTCAATATGAAAATCATTTAAAAGCAATTCTAGGGATGAATTTAGGTTCTACAAAAAGATTAGATATAGATGCTTTTATGGTAAATATATTAGGACAAGACCTAGAAAAAGTAGAAATGATTATAAAAGAGAGTAATCAAATAAAACTATATGATTATCATAAAGAGGCACGATATAATCGTAAAGTTGGGCATTTAATTTGTTATGATTATGATTTATATGATTATTTTAAAGAAACATGGAGAAATGAATAATGGAAGCTATATTATATGAGGGTAAGGCAAAACAAATATTGCATAGTAATGAAGCATCTCAAGTGATTATGAGGTTTAAGGATGATGCTACAGCATTTAATGGTATAAAGAAAGCAAGTATAAAAGATAAGGGTATTTTAAATAATAAGATATCTTCAAAGATATATGAATATCTAAATAGTAATGGCATTAATACTCATTATATTAAATGCTTAGATAGTCGCTCACAACTAACTACTAAAGTAGATGTTATTCCCTTAGAGTTTATCATAAGAAATAAGGTGGCTGGTTCAATGGCTACTAGACTTGGTTTAAATGAGGGGGACTTATTAAACAAACCTGTTCTTGAGATTTGTTATAAGGATGATAGTTTAAATGATCCATTAATTAATGATGATCATGTTTATAGTTTAAATATTTTAAGAAAAGAACAATTAGATTATTGTTATAAACAGGTCTTATTAATTAATGATTTATTAAAAAATTATTTTAGTGAGATTGGCATTATATTAGTAGATTTAAAATTAGAGTTTGGCTTTGATAATAAGAATAATATTATTTTAGTTGATGAAATTAGTCCTGATAATTGTAGGCTATGGGATAAAGAGACTAATGAGAAACTAGATAAAGATGTTTTTCGTTTAGATTTAAATGATTTAAAGGATACATATGAAATTGTATTAGAAAAAATAGAAAGTAGGTATTAAGATGACTAATCGTTATAAAGATGCTGGTGTTGATATTAAAGCTGGATATGAGAGTGTTGAATTAATAAAGAAGCATGTAAGTAAAACATCTAATCTAGGTAGTAATGCAATACTAGGAGGGTTTGGTGGAATCTTTGATTTATCAAAATATAACTACAATCAACCAATTTTAGTTTCTGGAACTGATGGTGTTGGAACTAAACTTGAACTAGCTCGTACTTTGAATTGTTATGATACGATTGGTATTGATCTAGTAGCTATGTGTTTAAATGATATTGTCACAGTTGGTGCTAAACCTTTATTCTTTTTAGACTACATCGCAATTCACAAGAACATACCAAGTATAATTGAACAATTAGTTAAAGGTATTACAACAGCATTAAAATCATGTGATTGTGCATTAGTTGGTGGTGAAACTGCTGAAATGCCTAGTGTCTATGAAGAAGGTGGCTTTGATCTTGCTGGCTTTGTTGTTGGAGCTGTTGAAAAAGAGGATATGATTGATAATACTAATCTAGTTAAACCCAATCAAGTAATTATTGGTCTACCATCTTCTGGTATTCATTCCAATGGATATAGTCTTGTTAATAAGATAGTAAAGGATGAAAACTTAGATTTAATGAAACAATATGAAGGATTAGATACAACACTTGGTGAAGCATTGCTTTGTCCTACTAAGTTATATGTTAATGAAACATTAGAGTTATTAGATAATGTTAAAGTAAAAGCAATGGCTCATATTACTGGTGGTGGTTTTTATGAAAATATTAAACGTGCTACTCATAAATATGGAGCTAAGATTAATTTAGATAATATAGATATTCTACCAATCTTTAATTTTTTACAAGAAAAAGGTCAATTAGAGTTAATGGAGATGTTTTCATACTTTAATATGGGAATTGGAATGATTTATATTATTGATGAAATTGATGTTGATAAGACTTTATCATTATTAAAAGGTAGTTATGTCATTGGAGAAGTTACTAGTCAAGAGGATATAGTAATATGTTAAAAAAAGTAGCAGTCTTTGCGAGTGGTAATGGATCTAATTTTGAAGCACTTTATCAAGCACAAGAAAATGGAATGATTAATATTGATATAGTATTGTTGTTTTGTAATAAAAAGGATGCTTATGTAATAGAGAGGGCTAGAGAAAAGGATATTGAAGTATATTTGATTGATTATAGTAAAGAGGCTGAAGAAGATATAGAAAACAAGTTAGTTACTAAACTTAAATCACTTAATATAGATCTTGTCTTACTTGCTGGTTTCTTGAAAAAACTAGGTTCTACTTTAATATCATATTGTCCAATAATTAATATTCATCCATCTTTTTTGCCTAAGTATAAGGGGTTAAATGCAATTGAAAGAGCATTTAATAACCAGGATAAAGAAATAGGAGTTAGCGTTCATTATATAGATGAGTTTTTAGATAATGGGCCTATTATATTACAAGAAGGTGTTAATGTAGAAGATAAATCATTAGAAGAAGTATATCAAATGGTTCATCAACTAGAACATCAACTATATATTAAAGCATTACAAATAGTATTGGAGGAAGACTAATGGAAAAATATGCACTATTTAGTTTAACAGATAAGAGTAATTTAGAAGTATTATTAGAAGGTTTAAGTAAACATGATTATAAGTTTATCGCAACAACATCAACCGCAATTACAATTAGAGAATTAGGATATGAAGTTAAAGGTGTAGAAGATATAACTAATTTTCCTGAAATGTTAGATGGGAGAGTTAAAACATTACAACCAGAAATTGCTGGAGGAATACTAGCTGATTTAAGTAAAGATTCTCATTTAGAGGATTTAAAGAATAATAATATTAATCCTATTTCATTAGTAGTATGTAATTTATATGCTTTTAAAGATAGTGTTGCAAAGCAAAGTGAATTGTTTAAAGAAGGTTCAATTGATAAAGAAGAAATGGATCAAAATATTATAGAGCATATTGATATTGGAGGAATAACTCTTTTAAGAGCAAGTTCAAAAAATTATCGTTATGTATCTTTATTATCAGATCCTAGTGATTATAATGAATTTGTAGAACGTTTAAATAATAATCAATTAGATATTAACTATCGTCAGTCATTAGCTTGTAAAGGTTTTAAAACATCAGCTACATACGATTGTATGATTGCGGATTATTATATGGATTCATGTGAAGATAATACTCAATTATTAATAAATGCTCCTTTAAAAGAAAGTTTACGTTATGGAGAGAACCCACATCAAAGTGCAGCATACTATGAAGATGAAAAAGAATATCCTTTTAGTTTAAATACATCTAAAGTATTACAAGGAAAACAACTTTCATATAATAATCTTTTAGATATAGAAGCTGCATATCAAACTATAAGTGTTTACCAAGAACCTTGTGCAATAGCTTTAAAACACAATACACCGTGTGGTGCTGGTTTTAGTAATTCAATAAATGAAGCATATGATAAATGCTTTAAAACAGATTCAATTAGTATTTTTGGCGGTGTTGTTATTTTAAATCGTAAAGTCGATGCTACTTTGGCTACTACATTAACTAGTATCTTTTTAGAAATAGTTATTGCTCCAGAATATTCTAGTGAGGCATTAGAAATCTTTAAAGATAAAAAGAATCTAAGAGTTATTCAAGGATTATTTGAAGGAGAACCAAATAAAAAAATGATTCGTAGTATTAGTGGAGGATATCTTGTTCAAGAAGAAAGTCAACATCAAATAGATTTAGAAAATGTAACGACAACTAAAGTAGATGATAATCAAGCTAGTACTTTAAAAAATCTATACTTATTAGTTAAGAATGTAAAATCTAATGCGATAGTAGTAGGAAATAAAGAATGTGTCTTAGGTATAAGTGGAGGAATGGTTTCTAGAGTAGATGCTGTTTCATTTGCTTTAAATAAAGCAGTTGAAAATGAAATGTATCAAAGTAATGATGATTTATTTCTAGCAAGTGATGGTTTTTTCCCATTTAATGATATTATTGATTATGCCTTAAAATACAATGTAAAATATATTATTCAACCAGGTGGAAGTATTAATGATGAAAGAATGATAGAAGCATGTGATGAACACGGTATAGGAATGTTATTTACTCATATTAGATATTTTAAACATTAAGGAGGAATTTAGATGAATGTTTTAATTATTGGTAATGGTGGTAGGGAACATGCCATAGCTGAATCACTTAATAAATCACCATTATTAACTAAGCTATATATCGCAAATGGTAATTATGGAACTTCAAAGATTGCTGTAAATGTTGATCTTAATATTAATCATAATCATGAAATATTATCTTTTTCATTAGATAATCAAATCAACTTAGTTATTATAGGACCAGAACATGTTTTAGCTAATGGACTAGTAGATGTCTTAGAGGATAATGATATCTTAGTATTAGGACCAAGACTTAAAGCAGCTCAAATTGAAACTAGTAAAGAGTTTGCTAAAGAATTAATGCTTGAACATAATATTCCATCTGCTTCTTATCAAAGATTTGATGATTATATTAAGGCATTAGATTATATTCTGAAACTAGATGCTTATCCTATTGTTATTAAGTATGATGGATTAGCATCAGGAAAAGGTGTCTTTATAACTAAAACATTGGAAGAATCTAAAGATGTTTTAGATAAACTATTACAAAAAAGAGAATTAGGTAATGATAGTATAATAATTGAAGAATTTCTTGAAGGAGATGAATTTACATTACTAGCTTTAGTTAATGGTGAAAATGTTTATCCATTTCAAGTGGCACGAGATTTTAAAAGAATTGGAGTTAATGATACAGGCCTAAATACAGGTGGTATGGGAGCAATTTGTCCTTATGATAAAGTTAGTCCACTTATCTTAAACAAAGCACACATAATCTTAAAAACAACTGCTAAAGCATTAAAAGATAGTGGTAATCCTTTTAAAGGAGTATTATATGGCGGCTTTATAACCAAAGGTGATGATCTAAAAGTAATTGAATTTAATGCACGCTTTGGAGATCCAGAAACTGAATGTGTTTTAAATAACTTAGATAGTGATTTACTAGAACATATTCTTAACTTATTAAATGATAAGCAAGTAAATATGAAGTTTAAAGATCAAGTATCTTGTGGTGTTGTTCTTAGTGCTCCAGGATATCCAGAACATTTTGATAAATACCATAATATTAATGAATATATGGACTCACCATACAAAGTCTATCATATGGCAAGTGATATAGAAGATAATAATATTATTAGTACTGGTGGTCGTGTTTTAATGATTGTAAATAGTGCTCCTAATAAAAAAGAGGCTTTTAATAAAATATATGATTTTTTAAAAGATAAGAAAACCTTATATTATCGCTCCGACCTAAATAAATACTAATTTTAAAAAGACTATTACTTATATTAATGTAATAGCCTTTTTTGTATTAAGTTTGTAGATATATATACTAGAAAATGATATAATCTAATAGTAATTAGAAAGTTTTGGTGAATAAAAATATGAAATATAATGCAGGTCTTGTTTTAGAAGGTGGCGGAATGCGTGCCTCTTATACAAATGGAGTTTTAGATTATTTCATGGAAAATAATATTGAATTTAAATATGTAGTTGGAGTAAGTGCTGGAATCATGTCAGGAATGAATTATATTTCCAAGCAACAAGGACGTGCTCGTACTCTAAGTGTTGATTATGCTGATGATAAGAGAACTATTGGTGTTTCTAATTTAATTAAGCATGGTCAATATTTTAATTTATCTCATATTTATAAAGTCTTAGATAAAGAAGTGTTTTTTGATTATGATGCATTCTTTAATAATGATACAATCTTTAAGATTGGTTGTTTTGATGTTGCTACTGGAGATGTTCGTTATTTTAATAAGAACTATTTAAAAGAAAACGATACATTAGATCCAATTATAGCTTCAAATTCATTACCTTTATTATCTAAGATTGTTCCTATTGAAGATAAAAAGTATCTAGATGGTGGTATTAGAGATTCTATTCCATTAAATATATCTATTGCTGATGGTAATAAAAAGAATGTAATTATTTTAACTAATCCAATAGAATATCGTCGTCAACCAGAGTCGACAATTAAATATATAAAAGTTTTATATCGTAAGTATCCTAAATTAATTGAAGCATTAAAAAGAAGACATACTGTTTATAATGATATGTTAGACCGAATTGAAGTAATGGAAAAAAATAAAGAAGTATTTATTATACGTCCTAGTATTAAGCTAGAAGTATCACGTTATAGTAAAGATAAAGATACATTACTTGCTGCTTATGATCAAGGATATAGTGATGCTGAAAGATTGAAAGAAGAATTAATAGAATTCTTGGATAGTAATGAGTAATATAGAATTAATAGAGAATTTTAAAGAATTAGAAGTCGGTCAAAAAATAGAGATACATAGTTATAAGCATAATGGAAAAATACATCGTGTCTGGAAGTATGGTGTAGTAGTAGATGTTAGAGATGAAGGAATAGTTGTAGTTAATGATAAAACTAGGGTGATAGAGAGTAATGGCCGTGTCTGGTTCACAAAAGAGCCTGCAGTATGTTATTTCTTTAAAGATCGTTGGTTTAATATTATAAGTATGGTTAGAAGTAATGGAATTCATTATTATTGTAATATCGCATCTCCTTTTGTTTGGGATGGAGAAGCAATTAAATATATTGATTATGACTTAGATTTAAAAGTCTTTCCAAATGATTTAATGAAAGTTCTAGATGAAAATGAATACGCACTTCATTACCAAGAAATGAATTATAATGAGCAATTAGATAAAATCTTAAGACAAGAATTAGAAAGCTTAAAGACTTGGATATTAGAAGATGAACGTATTTATACAAGAAAAAATGTTTACAAATACTTGCAAACATTTAAAAATATAAATAAAAAAGATACTAAATTTTAGTATCTTTTATTTTGCTTTATTAATCATTGCTTCAATTTGTTCTTTTGCTGCAAAACCTACTTGAACATCAACAGGTTGTCCGTCTTTAAAAACAATTAAAGTTGGAATTGACATTACATTGTATTTTTGAGCTGTAGCTTGTGCTTTATCAACATCAATTTTTGCTACTTTTACTCCTTCAACTTCATTTGCAATTTGCTCAACGATTGGAGCAACCATTTTACAAGGTCCACACCAATCAGCGTAGAAATCTACTAATGTAACACCAGTTGCTATTTCGTTACTAAAGTTTGTATCATCTAATTTTAATAGTGCCATATCTATCATTCCTTTCACCTAACATTATAACATTTATCATACTAATTAAAACCAATTTGCTTGTTATTTTGGATAAATTTGTTAAATATTTAAAAATAATTTATAATATATTTTATAAGGAGTGAATACTATGAAATTAAAAGCTGTTTCAGCATGTTTATGTGGTGTGCCTTGTCGCTATGATGGTAGTGCAGTAGCATCTATAAATAAGGATAATAGTATACTAATTTGCCCTGAGTTACTAGGTGGTTTAAGTACTCCAAGAAATCCAGTAGAAATAGTTGGAACTATCAAAACTAATACGTACGATGATTTAGTTTCAAATAAGATTAAAGTATTAGATAAAGATGGGAATGATTATTCACAAGTATTTATAGATGCTGCTGATAATACTCTTAGTTTATTAAAAGAATATGATATTGAAGAAGTAATTCTACAAGATAGAAGTCCAAGTTGTGGTTCAAGTATAATTTATGATGGAAGTTTTAATAATAATTTAATATAGGGCATGGGTGTAACTTTTGCACTATTAAAGAAGCATAATTATATTATAATGAAAGCAGAATAAGCGAGGAAAATTTTATGAATAATAGAAAGATTATAGTTAGCGCAACTCTTGTTTTATTGGTTGCACTAGGTTTATTAACTTATAGTGTTAATTCTAAATTTAAAGAAAGCCAAAGAGTTGATGCACTTAAAAATATAAGAGTTTATAAATTGAGTGATAGTGAATACAATATGTTAAAAACTAATATGCTAATAAGTAATAATGGACTAATGAGATATAGTAGTAATTCGGATCTTATGATTAATGACAAGCTTATTGAAAGTGATATTGATGATATAAAAGTTAGTCTTGATAAAATATATCTTAATAGTTATCAAGAAATAGATAAAAAAATGAAGTCTTTAAAAGAAACTAATTTAAATCAACTAGATAAGTTGAAAACAAATAAAGATGTTGATAAAGAAAAGAAAGCTTATTTAATTAATGAATTAAATAAACAAAAATTGGTTGTTACTAAGAATGATGATAACTTACAAAAACTAAAATATGCATTAAATGAATTTAATGAACAAGCGTTATTAATAAATGATGTTAATATGTTAGTTGATAAATTGAGCAAATAAAAATGATAATCTTCTATAGATTACCATTTTTTTTATTTAAATCATCTTTAATAAAACCATATACACAAGAACTTGTCCACTCACCCTTTGACCAAAAGTCTTGTATGAAATAAGCTTCTTGTCTCATTCCGACTCTTTTACATAGTTGTTCTGACTCTTTATTTCGCGCATCTAAATTTGCTTTTAGACGGTGAATGTTTAATTCATTAAATAGATATTCTATAAGACTATTTATTGCTTCACTTGCATAACCATGATTGCGATACTCTTTATTAAATACAAATCCTATTTCCATTGTATCTTTCATACTAACACTCCAAATAGAGATATCCCCAATTACTTTATCATCCAAGAAACAACCCAGACTAATATGCCCCTTATTAATTAGATCACTAGATAGTAATTTTTTGATGAATTCTTGTTGTCTAGTTTTATCAGTCCATGCTTCGTGAAGAAGATATCTACAAGTTTCTTCATCTTTGTAAATTTCATATAAATCATCTGAATCATTTACATTATAGTTTCTTAATAGTAGACGCTCCGTTTCAATTACCATATTTTCATTTCCCCTTTACTAGTATATATTTTAACACAATATTGTAAGCTTCTCTAAATTTGTTGCTTTTTCTACACAAAATAAATAAAACTTCGGTTATGTGAAAGTGAATAAATATATTTTTGTTCTAAAATAAATATTTTTTTAAGTTAATTAATTCACAATCTCATATATAACAATAATGCCTATTTAATCAACTTTATTGATTAATTACTTTTATAAAACGAAGCAAATATGTAATGTTAGTATAGTGAAAATGAATAGATACGAGCAATTGTGTAGAGTATTTAGTTATAAGATGATATAGTAATAAAGTAATATTTTTCTTTATTCTGTATAATATTTCAAGATATTGAATATTTAGCGAAATAAAGTGATTATTTTATATATAGAAAAAAATTAAAATAAAAAATATAATAAAACATTAATAATTATAAAGGGGAATTTTTAAAAATGAGTAATATCAAGTGTGTGCGCAGTATTAAGTTTTTGTTGTTGTTTGTTGTCTTATTTAGTGTTGTAAATGGGGTGTTTTTTGCATCTAAAGTGGATGCTCAGAATAGTGTTATAAGTTCAGTAGTGTTTGAAAACAAAGATATAAGTCATAATGAAAAGGTTAAAGTTATTGTTAGTATTGGTGGTAATAATACTCATGTTACTAATAACCAAAGGGCAGAAGTTGTGTTCAATGGTGATAATGCGATTTTTAATTATCCTAGAAAACCTATTTCTTTATTAGATGGAAATAATAAGTCTTTAGGTGAAGTAACTTTTGTTAATAATAAAGCAATTATAACTTTTAATGAATATGCTCAAAGTTTAGATAGTATTGAAGGTGGTTTTTCTTTTTATGCTCAAGGTTCTTATACTGGTGATAAAAGTAAACCTGGAGTAGGAAGTATAAGTGTTGAAAATAATGGAAGAAAAGAGACTCTTCAAGTTAATTATAATGTTGGAGGTCAGGGCACAGATAATTTATATAGTAAGAAAGGTGTAAGTGATAGTGAAAATCCTACTAAAGTTGATTGGGTTTTTACAATAAATGCTGCTAAAAAAGCAATAAAGTATCCAAATGAGAGAGTAAGTTATACGATTAATGATACTCTTCCTAATACGATGGAATGGGATAATGATGATAATAATAATAAATCATATGTAGTTGAAGTTAGTGGAAGTGGATATATGGCACAACTTCATGGTGGTTGGCATGATTTAAAGTATGGTATTGAAAAATTGGGACTTAAAATAAGTGTTAATGGACAGGATCTTAATATTGAAGTACCGGCTAATTTTAATTATGGTGGTGGATGGATTGCACCTTTAGATAAAACTACAATAACTATTAGACTGAGTGCGCGTATAAAAGATGATGTATTAAAAGATGATAGCATAGAATATGTAAAAAATACTTCAAAAGTTGAAATTAAAAGCACTAATAATGATTGGAAAATAAATCCTTCTGATTTAAGTGATAGTGCAAAAATATATCGTCAAAAAGGATGGGGACAAGGAACAAAACCAGGAGAGATTGAGATACTTAAATTAATTAAGGATTCTGAGATTGGTGTTCCAAATGTTAAATTTAATTTATGGCGTAGTGATAATCTTGAAATAAAAGATGATAAAAAAGTTCTTGAACTTGTAAGTGATAATAATGGTTATATTAAAGTTAGTAATTTACCTATTGGTGAATATCACTTAAAAGAAATTAGTGCACCTTCATTTCTTAATGTAGATACAAATGAAAAGCTAATCAATATTAAACGTGGTGATACTAAAGGAGAATCTTTAAAGATATATAATGAAAAGAGAAAAATAGATCTTAAAGCTCAAAAGATTTGGCATAATGATATAGATGATAATCAAGATACAAGTTTTATATTAGAAAGAAAAGTAAATGATGCGAATGAATATATTGTATTAAATGATCAAGTTAGAGATTTAGATTCTAAAAATAAAGTAGTATATTGGAATGATATGGATTTATTTGATAATAATGGTAATGAGTATCAATATAGAGTAAAAGAAATTAATGAAAAAAATGGAACTTGGTTAAGTAAAGATGATTTAAAATATAATGTAAAGTATAATGGTAATCAAGATGAAGGATTTATCATTGTTAATACAAAGAAAACACCATTAATAAATCTTGAGCCACCGACTATTGATATAGATGTAACTAAAGAATGGGTTGGAATTGATAAGGATAAAGCTCAAGAAGTTAAAGTGTTCTTAGTTAAAAATTATGTCAAAACAGAGGAATATATCTTATTAAATAGAGATAATAATTGGCAAGGAAAATTTTTAAAATTAAAAATTAAAGAGAATATAAAAGATAGTTTTAGTAATGAATATTCTCTTATTGAAGAATCTATTCCTGGATTTACTTCAAGTATCGATAAAAAAAGTGATACTAATTATATTATTACTAATACTAAAGTTAAAGAACATAGACCTATTATTAAGGGAAAAAGAGATATTAGTGTTATAAAAGAATGGCTTGATTTAAATAATAATCCAATCAATAATATTAAAGCGTCTATTAGTGTAGAATTATATAAGAATAATGAAGCAACTAATAAAATAATTGAATTAAATAATGAAAATAGTTGGAAATCATCTATTAGTAATTTAGATAAATATGATGAAAATAATAACTTAATTGAGTATTCTTTTAAAGAAGTAGGTGATACTGGATTTGTTGTAGTTGATGATATTTATTATGATGTAATCTATAGTGGTGATATGGATAGTGGATTTGTTGTTACAAATAAGGTAGCGGAGATGATTGCTCCAATTAACCCTTCAAGCAAGCCTAAACCAAGCAATCCAAATGATAATAATTCTAAACCTAAAGAAAATGATGAATTTAGGAATAAAGTTAAAGTAAAAAATAAACATAAAAGTAAAATCAATAATGTTGAAGAGAATATTGCTAAAGCAGGATTAGATAATAAATTAGAATTAATACTAGGTATGATCACCTTATTAATACCTTTATATTTATTTAACAAAAGAAGAGTATAAGAAAATGCAACTTTTACGTTGCATTTTTATATTAAATTTAAATGTTTACAAGCATTATATATCCCATTTTCACTTATATGCGAAGTTGTATATGTTGCTACTTCTTTAAGTTTTTCATTTGCATTACCCATCGCTACACTTGTTTTAGCTAATGCAAACATACCCATATCATTTAACCCATCACCAAATACAACTAAATCATCACTAGTATAATCGCTATGATCTAAGATATATTTAATACCTTTCTCTTTTAGCCCACCAACTGGGTTAACGTTCATACCATATTGAGACATTCTTACAAATGATAATTCCTTGAAGTATGGAATAAGCTTATCTTCATCTTCTTGTTTAATCATAACACTCATTTGATAATATGCGTTGTAATCTTTAATATCATCAATTACTGGGGGATAGGTTGCACTAAATTCTTTATAATACTTTTCTACAATGTCTTTATCTTTAAACAATGTTTTAGTTTCAAATTCATCTGCCATTGTAAAAGGTATATCTTTATCTTTACAAAACAATTCAAATTTTTTTACTAGGTTAGGATTAATTGTTTGTTTATAAATAACTTTATCATTTAAAGATACATAGTTTCCATTTAAAGCAGCAAATGTATTAATATCTATATCATCAAACATTTCTTTAATATACTTAGGACCTTTTCCAGATGCTATTGCAACAATATGTCCATTGGCCTTTAATTCCTTTAATGCTTGTATTGTTGATTTAGGTATCTCCTTTTTAAAATGATCAACAATTGTACCATCTATATCAAAAAATATTAACTTCTTTTTCATAAAATCACCTCTTCGTATATCTTACTATTTATCTATTATTAATGCAATAATGTACTAACTTTGTTATAATAGAGGGGGAGTTGATAAAGATGAAAAAACAATTAGAGCAAGTATTAGCTGATATTGAAGCATATAAAACAGTAGATGAAGTAATGCTAGTTGGTGTGAGCAAACATCAAAGTGTAGAAGACATTAAAAAATTAGTTGATTTAGGTGTAAGTCAATTAGGTGAAAATCGACCTCAAGAATTAAGAGATAAATATGATACAGAAGAAATAGATGCTAATTGGCATATGATTGGTCGTTTACAATCAAATAAAATAAAGTATGTAATTAATCGTTCTGTTTTAATTCATTCAATTGCTGATATTGAATTAATGAAAAAAGTAAATGATGCTGCTTTAAAAAATGATAAAGTAATGGAAATTTTATTTCAAATAAATCCTAGTAATGAAGAGAGTAAACAAGGATTTAGTGAAGAAGAATTAGTCGAAGCATTAGAAATTGCAAAGACTTTAGATAATATTAAAGTTGTTGGTTTAATGAGTATGGCTCCATTAGATCAAGATGATCCTAAAGTAGCTGATGAAACATTTAAAGAAGCTAAACAAATCTATGATAAATATAAAAATGATGATTTCAAATATTTATCAATGGGAATGTCTTCTGATTATAAGATAGCATTAAAACATGGTGCTAATATTATTAGAGTTGGAAGTTATTTATTTGAAGAAGATTAAAAAAAGCCCTGAAATAGGGCTTTTAATATGTCCATTATTTATTTGCTTCAAAGAAATATACAGATCCACTATACATATAACATAATGATAATCCAAGAATTAAACCACCAAGAATATCACTAAACCAATGTACTCCAGAAATAAATCTTCCAATAATAGTAACAACGATAATTAGAATGACAATAATTCTAACAATGCTTAGTTTAGTAGTATCTTTTATTCTAAGCTTCGCTTGGACTAAAACTGAATACATGATACATAAGATTATCATTGTATGAGAAGAAGGGTATGAAGCTTCTAATTGACCATCTAAAAGAACTGGACGATAATTAATAATAACTATTTCAAATAATAGATAGAAATTAAGAATTACAATGTAAAAAATTGCTAAAGTAATAATATCCTTATCAACTTTAAAGAAACTTTTTCTTTTAATTAGTTGTACAATACCAAAGATACCAAATAGGCCAGCGACTAACATTGATAGCTTACCTAAGATATCAGTTACTTTATACCAAAACGGATGTTCACCAAATAAATTAAAAAAGAATTCATTAATTCCTGCAAGTCCAATAGAAGAACCTTGAGGACCAATAGGTTGAACATCAATATTTTTAACTACAATTGTAAATACAATAAATAGTAATAGTAATATACCACCTGTAATAAAATGTGTTTTTGCTTTTTCTTGCATATTGTACCTCCTATACACTCAAGCTTTAATAAAACGCCTACAAGTATAATTTAACATAATATAATAAATAATGAAAGATTGTGAGTATTACATTTTTGTAATCTAATTTTATATAAAAGAATAACCCTATATAATAGGGTTATTTCATTATTTAATTTTCTTGTCATCTTTAGCAATTTTTAATGTGAATTCAAAACAAACTGCATATTCATCATCATTATTAACATTGTATAAACTAAAATTAGAATTATGTTGCTCTAAAATTTGTTTTACTATTGTAAGTCCTAATCCAGTACCATTTTTATATTTGACTCTTGAATCATCTGCACGATAGAATGGTTCAAACATATGTAGAATTGTTTCTCCAGGAATATTACTTCCATGATTAAATACTTGTACTAGTACATGGTCTGAGAATGTTGAAACAAATACTTCAATTTTTGCATTTTTATCTGAATAATAAATAGCATTTTCTAATACATTTTTAAAGACCATATTTATACTTGCTAAATCTACTTCAACATAGTCATCACTAAGTCTTTTTTCAATTGTTAAGTTATTTTCTGTGATAATATAATCTAAACGGTCTAAATTCATATTAATAAGATCACTTATTTTATATGGTTGGAAGTTTAACTTTATATCTTGTACAGAAAACTTAGCATAAGATAAAAGATTCATTACAATATTTTCCATATTATTTGTTTCTTCAAGCATATCATCAACGAAGTTTAATGGCTCTTTATACGGACCTATTTGATCTTTAATACCTTCAAGGGTACCTTTTAAGATAGTAATAGGAGTCTTTAGCTCATGAGACATACTCGCAAATAATTGATTTTGTTTTTCTTTAGATTCTTTTTCAATAATTATATTATCTTTTAATTTTTGAATAGAATGTTGTAATTTATCTGAAAGAATATTAATATTTGTAGCGAGTTCTCCAATTTCATCGTTTCCTGTTACCTCAACACGACTTGAAAAGTCTAAGTTACTTAATTTTTTTGTAACAAAAGAAATATTTGCAATTGGTGTAGATATATATCTAGCTAATATATATGAAAGAATTGCAGAGATTACTGCAGTAGCAAGCAAGATAAATAAATAAGATTTTTGTAATAATTTAATCGCTGCTTGATATTGAAAATAGTGTGATGTAGCTATATAAATACTATCATCACTACAAAAACTTTGAATAATAAAGTCTCCTTCACTATTTCTAGGGTTTTCCCTTCTTACTTGATCACTACTTTTATTAATAAATGAACAAGTACGTGCAATATCATTATCTAATTTATAATCAGTGATAATAGGTTGTGATATTTCACGATGATTTTCATTATACCCATAGTGAGTTATTACTTTGTTATGAGTATTATAAGTAATTCTTTCTAATCCAATATTATTATCAGATAAATATCTATTTAAAGCATATTCATCTTCATTTGTTTCAATGCTTTTTTTAATATATTTAATTTGATTAGATATATTGGTATCTTCCTTTGCTTGGTTATGTTTAAAAAGCGAATCTTGTGCTAAATAAGAAGATATCGCAAAGAATAGGGCAAAGCAAAAGAAGGTTATAAAAAACCTAGTATGAATTTTCATTATTCATCAACTTGGAATTTATAACCTGTCCCGAATACTGTCTTAATATAGGCAGCAGCATCGCCAATTTTCTTTCTTAATTTTTTGATATGAGTATCTACAACTCTTTCATCACCATCATAATCTAAGCCCCAAATGGTATTTAAAATGTAATCACGATTTAGTGCTTCATTTTGATTTTCTAAGAAGAATAATAGTAAATCATATTCTTTTGGCATTAGATGAGTTTCTTCATCATTTACATAAACAGCTTTTCCTACAGTATCTACTTTAAGAATTCCTGATTCTATAACTCCTTGTTGTTCAAAAGCAACTGAATCTCTTCTAAAGATAGCATCTACCTTTTTAGTTAATACATTTAAAGAAAATGGTTTAGTAATATAATCATCAACAGTTAAATCATAACCTTTGATTTGTGATACTTCATCATCTAATGCTGTTAATAAGATATATGGTACTGTTGATGTTGCACGAACATTCTTTAATAGTTCCCATCCATCCATATTAGGCATCATAATATCACTTATTACAAGATCAATATGTTCTTCATTAAAGATTTGTAATGCTTCTTCACCATCTTGTGCTTCGAAAATGTTGTACTTATCGCTTAAATAAGAGATAATCAAATTTCTTAACTTTTCCTCGTCTTCGACAATTAAAATAGTTTTCTTAATCATGTTAACACCTCTTTTTATTTCTACTTTTTTTTTTCCTATTTTTATTATATAATATATTATAGTAAAAGCCAAAGTAAAAAATGTGGAAAAGGTGAGAATATGGGAAGAAAGTGGAATAATATTAAATATGCTAAGGCGGCAAAGGATGCAAATAGGTCTAAAGTATATGCTAAATTTGGAAAAGAAATCTATATGGCGGCTAAGCCTGATCCGAATCCTGAGACAAATAGAACACTTAGAGGTGTAATTGATAAAGCGAAAACTTATGATGTTACTAGAGAGATAATTGATCGAGCAATTAAAAAAGCTAAATCAGGTGTTGATGAGTCATATGATAGTATTAGATATGAAGGGTATGGTCCAAGTGGTTCTGCGATTATTGTAGATACACTTACTGATAATGTAAATCGTACTGTAGCTGAAGTTAGATCAGCATTTAATAAAGCTAAAGGAAATCTTGGAGTAAATGGTTCAGTTGCTTTTATGTTTACTGCTTCAAGTATTATTGGTATAGAACAAAGAGATGAAGAAGAATTATTAGAATTATTCATTGATAAAGAGATTGATGTTCATGATATTGAAAGTGAAGATAATCAAACAATGATTTATGGTGCACCAGAAGATTATGCGAATATTCAAGATGCTTTAAATGAAATTGGTATTGAAGAATTCAAAGTAGCAGAAATAACAATGTTACCTAATGATACAATTACATTAGATGGTGAAGAATTAGAAGTGTTCGAAAAATTAATTGATGCTTTAGAAGATATTGATGATGTTCAAGATGTACACCACAACGTAGAAATGTAAGACCTAGTAATAGGTCTTTTTATAATTAAAAATATATTATTGCTTTATTGTATGTTAAAATAATAGATAATATAGTGTTATATTGTATAAATGATACTTGGATAATATATTGATTATCTAGAGATGTGTGAAATCACATTATGATTTGAACTTTGATACACTGTTTAGACAGTGTATTTTTTTGTAAACAAGAAAGGGGTTTGTTATGTTATTATTAGGCGCCTCATTGATATTGATTCTTTCATGTTTAATGAGTAAATTTTTATATCGCTTTGGAGTTCCGACTTTAGTTATTTTTATAGCTATAGGTATGTTTTTAGGGTATGATGGTCCAGGTAATATTTATTTTGATGATGCACATCTTGCAATGGAGATATCTGATTTTGCATTAGCTATGATTATATTCTTTGGAGGGTTTGGCCTTAATTGGGACAAAGCAAAGACAAGTGCAAAATCAGCAACTGCTCTATCAGTTATTGGGTTATTGATTACTGCATTTACTATTGGTACTTTTATATCACTAGTATTTAAAGTTGATTTTTTCTATGCAATGATTTTAGGATCAGTAATTTCTTCTACAGATGCAGCTGCAGTATTTTCAATATTAAATTCTAAGAAATTAAATCTAAAAAATAATATGTCTCATTTATTGGAGATGGAGAGTGGATCAAATGATCCGATTGCATATATGCTTACGATTATATTTTTAACATTAGTTCAAGGAGAAAAGATGAATATTCCTTTTGAATTATTTATGCAAATAGTAGTTGGCGTTATTATAGGAGTTGTGGTTGCTAAAGTGGGAGTTATTATAATAAATCGTATTGATTTAGAGGCTGAAGGGTTATATTCTATTTTAATGTTAGGTTTTGTTATTTTATCATTTGCATTAGCTCATCAATTAGGTGGGAATCAATTTTTATCTGTTTATTTAACAGGGATCATCTTTGGTAATACTAAGATAGTTCATAAATTTAGTTTACTTAAGTATTTTGATGGTATTTCATGGTTGATGCAACTATTATTATTCTTTACATTAGGTTTATTAGTATTTCCTTCTCAACTTCCAAGTGTAACAATGGATGGAATTATTATTGCATTATTCTTAACATTCATAGCTCGTCCATTAGGTGTTTTTCTAACACTGATGTTTACTAAGTATTCGATTAAAGAAAAATTAATGATCTCATGGGGTGGCTTTAGGGGGGCTGCATCAATCGTGTTTGCAACATATGCATTAAATGCTAATATAGATGGTGCAGACTGGATATTTAATATTGTCTTTATTGTTGCTCTATTATCAGTAATTTTTCAAGGATCATTATTTGTTCCTATTGCTAAAAAATTAGATGTTATTGCTGATGAAAGTAATTTACAAGTCAGAAGAATTTATGATGAAGCGGGAACTATCTCTGCTGATTTATTAGAGATTAATATTAGTGATGATTCTATAGTAGCTAATAAAGAGATTATAGATATTGATTTACCTGATGATATATTGGTCATTATGATAAAGAGGGGTGGTCGTGTAATTACTCCTAATGGTAATACGAAGGTACTTGAAGGTGATGATATGTTATTTGCTGGTGACAAGGTAGCTTTAGGTAAGTTAAAAGAAAGTTTTAAGAAGAAAAATATATAGGTATATAGGACTATTTGTTTAAAAAATAGTCTTTTTTTATTTGAAAGAGATAAGTTTATTTAATTATGTTGATTAGATAAATGCACTTGTGATAAAATTTTAAATATTTTAATGTGAAGGGGAGATTGAAATGATTAAAGATTTAGCACAAAAATATTTTGAGGAAGTAAAGGAGATTCGTCATCAAATTCATATGAATCCTGAAGTTGGATTAAAAGAGTTTAAGACTTCTCAATTAATTAAAGATACTTTAGATAAGTATGGTATTGAAAATGAAACATTGTATGAGACTGGGGTTGTAGGTTTAATTAAAGGGGGAAAACCTGGCAAAACAGTTTTGCTTAGAGCAGATATGGATGCTTTGGAAGTAGATGAAATGGCTGATGTTGAGTATCGTTCAACTATTAAAGGTCTAATGCATGCGTGTGGTCATGATGGTCATGTTGCAGGTTTGCTTGGTGCTGCAATGATTTTAAATGAAATTAAGGATGAGTTGCATGGTAATGTAAAGTTAATGTTTCAACCTGATGAGGAGAAACAAGGTGGAGCTAAACCTATGATTGATGCTGGTATTTTAGAAAACCCTAAAGTTGATGCTGCCTTTGGTATTCATTTATGGGGTTTAGGGAAGCGTGGTGAAGTCGAACTATGTTCTGGACCAATGATGGCTGCTCCTGATGAATTTAGGGTTACAATCAAAGGAAAAGGGGCACATGCTGCACAGCCTAATGTTGGAATTGATCCAATTGTGATGGCTAGCCAAGTAGTAAATGGTTTTCAAACGATAGTTTCGCGAGTTAATAATCCGTTACAACCATTAGTTATTTCAACTTGTATGTTTCATGGGGGAGATGCATTTAATGTAATTCCTGAGTATGTTGAATTAGCAGGGACTGTTAGAAGTTTTGATCCAGAGGTTAGAGAGATGGCACCACAAATGATGGAGGCTATTGTAAAGAATATTACTAATATATATGGTGGATCATATGATTATTATCATCAATTTAAATATCCTGCCTTAATTAATGATAAAGCAATGTATGAACTAGCAAAGAAATCAGTTATTAAAGTAAGTGGAGAAGATAGTGCAATTGAACTTAGAAGTTTAAGTATGGGTGGAGAAGATTTTGCATATCTTTGTCAAGAAGTACCAAGTTGTTTTATGTTAGTTGGAATAAGTGAAGAGGATGGTGAACCAGCAATTCATCATCATCCAAAGTTTGCATGGAATGATGAAGTTCTAATTGATACTAGTAGTTATTTAGCACAAGTAGCAATTGACTTCTTAAATGAGTAGATAATAGGTTAAATGTATACTTGTAAATGATGTGAGACCATTATCTAATCAAAAAAGATAGTGGTCTTTTTATAATTTTTTGTTGATATGGCTTCTCTGTTCTTTAGGCGTTCTGTAGTCTAGTACTGCCATTGGAATGTTATTACTTCTTTTCAAATATAATTTTCCTTGATAGTTTAAATCTTCTAGTGAAAAGAAAGATAGAAATCTATAGAATCTTTGGTTATCGTTTCTATGTGATCTTTCAACTTTACCATTATGTTCTGGTGTTCTAGGTCGAATCTTTTGATGTATGATGCCCAATTCATCTAGCTCTAGCTTTAACGGGTGTACTTGTTTGGTTTTAGTATTATATGCAAATTCTGTACCATTATCAGTTTGTATAATTTTAGGATAATATCCAAAGTATTTAAATGCCCTATGAATAAAGTCTATAGTGTTACTAAT
>JAVWHL010000003.1:0-56179 GCA_036640095.1 Erysipelotrichales bacterium
GCTAAAGATAAAGCAATAGAGGTCTTAGTGTAAATAGAAATGAAACAATTAGGCTTAACAATATTAGACGTTAAAGTAAATGAATGATTGCATTCAAGACATTTGTATCTTTTTTTACGAAGTCTAAGATAAGCATTCATATTAGAGACATTGGGAATACGAATATAACTAGGTCTAGAGAAACCTTTTGAATAAAGTTTAGGATGGACAGTTCCACAGCAGGGACAAACATCTGGTTTATAAGCTAAAAAACCAGAAACAACTTTAGAATCAATACCTTTAATAAACATATTTAAAACAGGAATATCATCTAAAAAGATATTTTTATCTTTAATATTAAGTAAATTTTTGATAGAATTAGAATTGTGCATATAATCACTCCTTTAATTTGGTTTGCCGACTTAATTATAACAGTGATTATATGCCTTTTTCTATACAAACATAAAAATGGAGAGAAATAACTTTTTAGTTATTCCCCTCCAAATATTATAGAGCCAAATAAAGACTAGATAATCGATATCTAGTCTTTATTATTTATATAATTTTTTTAGTTCAAAGAATAACTCTGGTTCTTCAATGCCGTTTAAATATACTTCATTAAAGGCAAGAAGATTATTATCATCAGTAGTTGAAAGTACATCTTTACTTAATAAGTATTCATTACCACCACTAATTATCATTATCCCTTCATTCATATATTGCTCTGAATATACTTGATTTGTTGTAAGTTCCATTAATTGTTGAAATGATTCAATTTTATTCATGATATCCATCCTTTACTTTTTATATAATTTATCATTAAAGACTATTAATATTGATTTTTTATCACATATAATATAGCCTTTAGTATCATTGTACTTAAATTTTGCTTTGTTCTTTTGAACTACTTTATCATATAGCTTTTTATTGTTTTCATCTAATTTGTTAATTAAAGCTTTACTGCTTTTAATACATGTTTTCTTATCTCTTTTATCTAAATATGAAATGTTTAATGCAATAGGACTATTAAGTTCATGAATATAGTTCAAACTACATTTATCACCTTTATAGAAATTAACTTTACTAGTTTTCTTTACTAATTCTATATTATCATTTTCAAATTTATTTAAAATATTATCTAGAGTTTTATCACTACTTAAAGTACATCCAGCAAGTAATAGACTAAGACAAAGTATAACTAACTTTTTCATACCTAATCTTAAATCCATTTAATCTTATTTTCAGTACCATCAATAATACGCTTAATATTCTCGCGATGTTGAAAAGTAATGAATAGAGTAAGAAAGAATAGAACCACTTTAGTATTCTCAAACATTGGGAAAACAAAAGATAGAATTGTTGCAGTTACAATTGCAATAATAACACCTAAAGACATCATGTGATGAACTTTAAGATTAATAATAAGTATAACAAGTGCAATTAATAATAATATTGGATTAATGGCAAGAATAAACCCTGCTGTACAAGCTACCCCTTTACCACCTTTAAAACCAGCAAACACGGGATAACAATGCCCAACAACACACGCTAATCCAACATAGTTAGGATCAATATTAATACTAAACTTATTAATTAGTAAAGTAGCAATTGTAATAGCTACAAATGCTTTAGAAATATCTAGTAACATAACTATTATTCCTGTTGTTTTACCAAGTGTTCGTGCTGCATTAGTACCGCCTAAATTACCTGAACCACTTTCTCTTATATCTGTATTGTAAAATAGTTTTCCTATTATCAATGCAAAAGGAATACTACCTATTAAATATCCCATTAAAATTACCATTATTATTTTTATAATCTCCATAATATCACCACATATAATTATACCTTAAACTATGATAATATGAAAGCAAACAATAAGTAAAATAGTAATTAATTTGCTTAATATATTTAAGCTATTGTTAATTTAAAAATCACTCTATATAATTAAAGAGTGAAGCAAGTAAGGAGATAAATTTTATGGATAATAGAAATGTAAATAAAGAACTTGAATACTTTGTTGAAAGTATTAATGAAATAGAATTAAGCTTAAGTGAATGGTTAAATGATGAGAATATTTTTAAAATATTAGGAATATCAAGAACAGAGATAAGACATAGCAATTATATAAGCTATCTTATAAACCCTAATAATGGTTATAAATGGAATGATAAATTTTTCAAAAAGATAATGAAAACATGTTTAACTAGAAATTCAAAAGAAAAGAAGAACTATTTTAAAGATATAGAACCATATAATTTCAATGATATTAATGTGATAAGAGAATATAAAAACTTCGATATATTTATTAAATCTAGAAATAATAAAACAATTGTATGTATAGAAAACAAGGTTGATTCAACAGAACACAGCAATCAATTAACTAGATATTACGAATATATAGAAAAGGAGTTTCCTGAATATAGTAAGATATTTATCTATCTTACTATAAATGGTGAAAAAGCTTCAAACAACAATTGGATATCTTATTCATATAAAGATTTAGAAGAAGATATCTTAGCTACTTACAATAGTAAGGAAGGGATTCCGAATAACTTAATAGCACTATTAGATGATTATTTAAAATTAATAAGGAGAGATATAATGTTGGATGAAGAGTTAATAAAAACTTGTAGTAAGATATATTTTGATAATAAAGAAGTTTTAGATTTAGTATACAATAACAGAATCAATGTAAAAGAAGCACTAAAAGATCTTATTGAAGATATCTTAATAGATTTAGATAGTGAAGACATTATTATATATAAGAGTGATTATTCACCAAAAGATATAGTTAGATTTAGAAGTAAGCTTCTAGACGAAAAGTTACCTAAATTAGGCATCGACTATCCAACTGATTGGGGTTATAATTATTGCTCCTTCTATGAAATAAATGTACTAGAAGATAAATTAAATATGTCGATTGCATTTAATAATAAAATTCCAAATAATTTGAAAGATGAACTTGAAGAAAACTTTCAAAAGTTAGATGTTGAGTATGATAAGAATCGCAATTGGAATAATATACTAAACTCTACAATTGAATTAGATAATGATTTGGTTGATATTTGTATTCTAAATGAAGATGAATTAGCTAGAGGGCAGTGTCTCTTAAATATTAAATCTGAAATTTGTATCAAGATAAATGAATTTGAGGGTTTGATTGCTAAACTTAATATGTAAAAGGGTGTTAGTTAAGAATAAATAAAGCAATTTTAAAAAATTTGTCTATTATATTTATTTTATTGCATTGAATATTTAATATTTTATATAATGGAAACAAGGAGTGGTAAAATGAGTATTTTAGATACTATAACTTTCTATATAAAGTTGATTTCTTATGTAGTCTATTTTATTACATTGATATGTATTATCTATAATATAAGTACTTTTATTAAGTTAAAGAAAACTAAAGAGTATAATTTTAGTGAGTACTTAGAACATAAATCAGGTGGTTTATCTTTTATGATTCTTCAAATTATTATTTCAGGATTATTTATTGCTACAACACATGTTTTAGTAAGTAATCCGATAACATAATTACAATAACTTTTAGAAGAGGAGGTTTTTATATGCAAGTCATTATACCTGCAGCAATTGGCGCATTGTTCTTAGCTTGGGGACTGTTTAGAATGAGTAGAGAAGATTCATTCTTTGGAAAAACTAAAGCTGGAAAAAATATCTTTGCATTAATATTTAAAGGCGAAGCATCTGGGCTAGGACAATTCTTAGTTGGTGTAATCTTTATTATTATCGCAATAGTAGGATTCTTTATTAAATAAGAACATAACAAAAAGCCGTTATTACGGCTTTTTATTATGACTATTGATTTTCTGTTACTACTTCTTGGAATGCTTTTAAATCAGAATGTATTTCATCTTTAAGTGGATTTTTCTTGAATTTAACAATTTTATAAACTTGATAAATAAGAACTGCCACGTTAATCGCAAGTGCCAAGGCAGATACTGTCATTAATGCAGTATCACTATGTGTAGATTGTACTGCGAACTTAGATTCACCAACGAATGCTGGGAAACTCATAGTAAACATCATCCAGAACGCTAATGTTTGAGCACGATGTTGTAACCATGCACCTTTTTTAATAAAGAATGCTGGGATTGTACAAGAAATAAGAAGTGCTGCTCCAGCATAGAATGAGTGGTCTGATACACAGTTATAAACATATGCAAAGTTCCATACATCGTATGCAATAATCCAAAACCATAGTTGATCTGGCCATACCATATCTTTTTCTTTGTTTTTACTAATTATGATACCAAACCATCCTGAGATAGTAATGATATTAATAATACCTGCAATACCATTCATATAGTTCCAAGGTCCACCATTCATGAATACACCATCAATCATACCGTGCATTCCAGCTACTTGGAAATCTCTTGCTACTGCTTCCATAATATTAATTGCTAATATTAATGGAGGAAAACATAACATTAATTTATTAGAGTCTAAACCTTTAATAAAACGTAATGCCATAAATCCAAGACATCCAGCTAGTGCTGAGTAAACTTTAACCCAGTGGAACCAAGTTCCTGTACTAGATCCTTCTCCAGCTGTCTTAGGCCATACAAAGATTGTTAAAATCAATGGTAATACAATAAATAAAGCTAAACTTGCATACTTACTTCTTCTTGCAATTTCATTGAAGAACATTAAACCAAATAATACAACTAACCACATTAATGCTGAATACCACGGAATTGATTCAAATAAAAACATTTTTAATTACCCCTTTCATATACGCGTTTTAGAATTGCATTTAATTGTTCCAAAACAGGATGAGCATCATCACCATAATCAAAGCCAGATTCCCTTAAGACAGTACTAGATAAATCTTTTAAACTCTTGCTTAGCTCTAAACCAGCTGGAGTTACATCAATAAAGATAGATCTCTTATCTTCAGTTGACTTAACTTTAGCAATCAATCCTTTTTTTTCTAGTCGATTAACTATTGGTGTTAATGTTCCAGAATCAAGGTATAATTTTTTACCTAGTTCGTTCATGTGCAGATGATCGTTTTCCCATAATACTAATAAAGTAAGATACTGCGTATAAGTTAAATCATACTTTTCTAAATGAGGCTTATATCTTTTTATAATCTCTTTAGAACAAGCATACATAACAAAACTTAATTTAGTATTAACATCGAAATCTGATTGTATCATGACATCTCCTCCTTAATAGATTGTGCGCAATCTATTTTTTACACCTTCATAATATACCAATAAAATATAACTTGCAAGTAAAAAAGCTAAAAAAATATAAAAGATTGATTTTAAACATTAATTTATATACCTAAATTAAAATAAAACATTGAAATAAAGGTATATATGTAACTATTTAGTTAAAAAGATAAATAATTATTGTACAATGAAGATAGATAAACTATAATTATATAGTGAAAAAATGAGGTGCTAAAATGGGAATAAAAGAAAAGAGAAATAAAAGTATCGATTATCGACGTAGAATTGCTTTAACATATATATTATTAGCTTTAGTAGGAGGACTATTATTGTTTTCACCTTTTACTACTAAGAATGGTCAAGATATCAATTTAATAGATGCATTCTTTGTTGCTGCATCTGCGTTGAGTGATACAGGATTATCACCAATTAGTACTGCTGATGTATTTAATAATTTTGGGCAAGTAATACTACTAGTACTTATTATGGTTGGTGGAATTGGAATAATGAGTGTTAAAGTAGGCTTATTTGTTTTTATTGGTAAAAAGATTAATGTCGCTAGTAGGATGTTAATATATACAGAACAAGGACTAACTAATAGAGCTGGGATAGTTAAATTGATAAAAGATTCTATTTTAATAATAATCGCAACTGAAATAATATTCGCAATAATTATTATGTTTCATATGATGGTTAAATATGATTATGACATACTCCATGCCTTATGGTTTGGAATATTCCATTCTATTTCAGCAATAAATAATGCTGGATTTGATTTAACTGGTCAATCACTAATTCCATTTGATCAAGATTATTTATTTCAAACTTATATGATGTTACTAATTATAATAGGTGGAATTGGTTTTCCAGTTTTAGTTGATATTAAGAATTATTTAGGTGCCCGAAAAGAAAACAAATCATATCGTTTTTCATTATTTACTAAGATATCATTAACTACATATTTTACATTGATAATTGTTGGATGTTTATTAATATTAATATGTGATTATAACTTTATCTTTGTAGAGACGGGTGGTATTAAAGGCTTCTTCTATGCTTTATTCCAAACAGTCTCAGCTCGTAATGCTGGTTTTTCAACTGTTTCACTAACAGAGTTTAATACCAACTCACAAATGGTTCTTTCTCTATTAATGTTTATTGGTGCTTCACCAGCATCAACTGGAGGAGGAATAAGAACTACTACACTAGCAATACTATTCCTATATATTAGAGCGTTTGCTACTAATGTAAAAGATGTTAATGCATTTCATAGAAGACTTTCAAAAGAAAATATCTTCAATGCCTTTATTACTCTATTAATAAGTAGTATCTTATTTATTGTTGCTACATTCTTAGTTGTATTATTCGATCACGATACAGATGTCATGAAAATAATCTTTGAAGTAGCATCTGCATTTGGTACAACAGGACTTACAATGGATTATACACCACACCTTAATGATGCATCTAAGATTGTACTTGCTTGCGTTATGGTTATTGGGCAAATGGGTATCACTAATCTACTATTCCTAATTTCTAGAAATAAGGAACATCAAGATAAAATAAGATATCCAGAGGAAAATATCATAGTAGGATAGACTAGAGAGATGTTATGCATCTCTTTTTCTTTAACTATATGTTTATTATGTTTTATTTATAGATTTATTTTAGATAATAAATTACTATATGAAAAAGGAGGGATATTATGAAAAAGATATCTTTATTACTTATATTAGTTTTATTAGTAGGATGTAATGGTGTTAATAAAACTAATGATGATTATGATCTAGCGATTCTAAATAATAGTGGTACCAGTTCTCAAATTGATTTTATTAAAGGTGATAAGATAGAATCTAGTAAGAGAATGCCCCAAGTTACATATCCATATAGTGAATCAACATTAATGACTTACAATAAGAAACATAACAAAATTTTTTCAATTGCTGAATCACCAACACATCACACTTATATGACTCAAACAGATATTAAGACTAAAGAAAGTAAACGTATTAAAGTGCAATCACAAAGACAAGATAGATATGTTAGTGATATCATTTCACAAGATGATTATGTTTATATCTTAATACAAGGTGATGATGATAACATACTACAAAACTATGATAGAAGAATATTCTTTATTAAATACAATATAGAGACAAATAAAAAAGAAGAAGTAATCCTATCAGATTATGCTGATAGTAGAATGAGTTTAATTGGCGATAAAATATATTTCGTGGATAATGGAGATAATAATACATTAATCGAATTAGATCCAAAAACAATGAAAGCAAAAGAATATGGTGGTTTAAAATCTGATGTATATTTTGAAACAATAGAAAATGATAATAATGGAAATATCTATCTTGGAGGAAGTGATTTAGCTTCAGGTGAAGAAGATAAAATAGACTATATTTATCAATATAATTTAAAAACACAAAGATCTAAAAAAATAGAAATTGGAACTCCATATATAACTGATATTAAATATAAAGACAATAAATTATATCTAACACATAATGATTTTTCATATGAAAAGCAATTTACTAAACTTAGTGTATACAATTTAAAAGATAATACTAAGAAAACAATTGATTTAGATGGAGTGCCTTCAAACTTAAGCATAGGGAATGATAAAGTGTATCTTTATTTGAGAAAGTTTGTTGCTTTAGAAGATAGTGGAGATGCCCAATCACCAGGAGGATGTGGAGATGGCAAGATATCGACATACCAAATCAATAATAAAAATAATGATTTAAAGTTAATAGAGGATAAAAAAGAGATAAATAATAAGATGTGCTTTGGAAGCTTAGAAGCTCTTAAATAGTAATAGGAAAGGTAGATAAGTAGTAGAGTCTACTTTTTCTTTTTGCATAATTTAAGTCTGTTAAAAAAATAAAAGTATGCTATAATATATAGGTTAAAGGAGTGGTTAAATGGCTCAAAAGAAATATGATGAATCAACAATCCAAGTTTTAGAGGGGTTAGAGGCTGTTAGAAAGCGTCCAGGAATGTATATTGGAAGCACTGATAGTAGAGGTCTACACCATCTAATATGGGAGATAGTAGATAATGCAATAGATGAATCATTAGCAGGCTATGGTGATGAAATAATCGTCACTTTAAATAATAATGGCTCAGTAAGTGTACAAGACTTTGGACGTGGCGTTCCAACTGGTAAACATCAGTCTGGTAAATCAACACCTGAAGTTATTTTTACTGTGCTTCATGCTGGTGGTAAGTTCGGGCAAGAAGGTGGATATAAAACATCAGGAGGACTACATGGTGTAGGATCAAGTGTTGTTAATGCACTATCTTCAATGATGAGTGTAAATATTTGTCGTGATAAAAAAGAATATGAAATAGTATTCGAAAATGGTGGAAAAGTCAAAAGTCCACTTAAAGCAATAGGAAGTTCTAAAATTACAGGAACAACATTAACATTTATGCCAGATAGTGAATTTTTTGGTAATGCTAAATTTAGTTTTACTACTATTTCAGAACGATTAAGAGAATCAGCATTCCTATTAAAAGGATTAAGAATGATTCTAATTGATAATCGTGGTGAAGAAGAAAAAAGAGAAGAATATTTTTATGAAAATGGAATTAAATCATTTGTTGATTTCTTAAATGAAGATAAAGCAACAATGGGAGATACATTCTATTTTGAACAAGAAATAAATGAATTAGAAGTTGAAGTAGCATTCCAATATAATGAAGGTTACTCAGAAAATATTTTATCATTTGTTAATAATGTAAAAACAATTGATGGTGGAACACATGAAATAGGATTTAAAACAGGACTAACTAAAGTCTTTAATGATTATGCTCGTTCCCAAAAGCTTATTAAAGAAAAAGATAAGAATTTAGAAGGTAGTGATATTCGTGAGGGAATATGCGCTATTATATCAATTAGAGTTCCTGAACACCTTCTTCAATTTGAAGGACAAACAAAATCAAAACTTGGAACACCAATTGCAAGAGCAAGTGTTGAAAACTGTGTTTATGATAAGATGTATTTCTATTTAGATGAACATAAAGAATTTGCTCATAAATTAGTTAAAAAAGCAGTTAAAGCAGCTGGAGCAAGAGAAGCAGCACGTAAGGCTAGAGAAGATAGCCGTAAAGGAAAAGATGGCTCTAAATCACGCGTACTAGGTGGAAAGCTAACTCCTGCACAATCTAAAGACTTTGAAAAGAATGAATTATTCATAGTCGAAGGGGATTCAGCTGGTGGTTCAGCTAAACAAGGACGTGATCGTAAGTATCAAGCAATCTTACCATTACGTGGTAAAGTAATAAATACACAAAAAGCAAAATTAGAAGATATCTTAAAAAATGAAGAGATTGCTACACTAGTACATACTATTGGTGGTGGTATTGGAAATGACTTTGATGCAGAAGATATTCATTATGGTAAAATTATTATCATGACTGATGCCGATGTTGATGGGGCTCATATTCAAGTTTTATTATTAACATTCTTCTATCGTTATATGAAAGATTTATTCTTAAAAGAAAAAATATATCTTGCACAACCACCTCTATTTAAATATACAAAAAAAGCTGGTAAAAACAGTATTATTGAATATTGTTTTAGTGAAGAAGAACTATATGATTTAATTGAAAAACATGGTAAAGGTGAAATACAAAGATATAAAGGTCTTGGAGAGATGAATGCCGAACAACTTTGGGAAACAACAATGGACCCTAGTGATCGTCAATTAATTAAAGTTACAATTGAAGATATGGCAGTAGTTGAAAAACGTATTACAACACTTATGGGTGATAAAGCTGAACCAAGACGTGAATGGATAGAAGAAAATGTTAGCTTCACTATGGAAGATGAATATACAAATATGATTAAAGGAGAGTTGAAATAATGGATACTAAAACATTGTTAATGACATTAGAAGATGTTGTCAGTGATGGATATGCACGTTATTCAAAATATATTATTCAAGATCGTGCTATTCCAGATGCCCGTGATGGATTAAAACCAGTTCAACGTCGTATCCTTTATGCTATGTATAGAGAAGGAAACTTACATACAAAGCCATTTCGTAAATCAGCAAAATCTGTTGGAGTTATTATTGGTAATTATCACCCACATGGTGATTCTTCAGTATATGATGCTTTAGTAAGATTATCACAAAACTTTAAAATGAATCATCAATTAGTTGAAATGCATGGTAATAATGGGTCAATTGATGGAGATAGTGCTGCTGCAATGCGTTATACAGAAGCACGTCTAAGTCCAATTGCACTACAATTATTAAATAATGTTGATAAGAATACAGTTGCTATGGCACCAAACTTTGATGATACTGAATTAGAACCAGTAGTGCTTCCTGCATACTATCCTAATCTATTAGTAAATGGTGCAACTGGGATATCATCAGGATATGCAACAGAAATACCAAGTCATAACTTAAAAGAAGTTATAGATGCTACAATACTTAGAATTGAAAATCCAACATGTGAACTAAAAGATGTTCTTAAAATAGTTAAGGGTCCTGATTTTTGTACAGGTGGAATTATTCAAGGAAAAGATCAAATAAAAAAAGCATATCAGACTGGTAAAGGAAGAATTGTTATTAGAGCTAAATTAGAAGTAGTTCCTAATAAAAATATTAAGCAAATTATTGTAAGTGAAATACCTTATGATGTAAATAAAGCAGAATTAGTTAAAAAAATAGATGAAATTAAATATGATAAAGTAATTGATGGCATTATAGGTGTTAGAGATGAAACAGATCGTAATGGATTAAGAATTGTTATTGATATTAAAAAAGATGCAAGTGAAGAGTTAATCTTAAATTATTTATATAAGAATACTAATTTACAAGTGTATTATAATTTTAATATGGTAGCAATTGTTAATAAAACACCTAAATTATTAGGTATTATGAATATGTTAGATGCTTATATTGAACATCAAAAAGATGTTGTAATTAATATGACTAATTATGAATTAGAAGTATCACAAAGAAGATTACATATTGTTGAAGGTCTAATTAATGCTGTTGATGTTATTGATGAAGTAATTCAAATAATTAGAGAGAGTAAGAATAGATCTGATTCAATTAAAAACTTAATAAATAGATTTAAATTTAGTCAATTACAAGCAGAAGCTATTGTTGATTTAAGATTATATCGTTTAAGTAATACAGATATCGAAGTATTACAAGAAGAATTAGAAAAACTAAATGCTTATATTAGAAAGTTGTCTTTAATTTTATCTGATCCTAATGTTCTTAACCAGGAAATAATCGGGAAATTAAATGAAGTTAAAGATGAATTTGGAATTAAGCGTAGAACTAAGATTGAAAATGAAATTGAAGAGATTGTAATAGAAAAAGAACAATTAATTGCTGATGTTGAAGTAATGGTTAGTATTAGTAGAGATGGTTTTATTAAAAAATCATCAATGAGATCATTTAGTTCTTCAAATAATGAAATTGTTCGTAAAGATGATGATTTTATTATTTCTATATCAAAAGCAAGTTCTTTAGATAGATTACTTGTTTTCTTTGATAATGGGATGTATGCATATGTTCCAGTTTATACAATTAATGAGACAAAGTGGAAAGATTTTGGTACTCATATTAATAATTATGTTTCTGGATTAAGTAGTACTAAGGTAGTTAATGCATTTTTAATTAGAGATTTTAAAACAGCTCATAATTTAGTTAGTGTTACTAAAAATGGATTAATTAAACAATCACCTGTTAAAGATCTTGATTTAACAAGACATACAAAAGCAGTTAAGTATATCAATCTTAAAGGTGAAGATGAAGTAGTTGCTACATTTGTTGCAACATATAATGATGATGTAGTTTTACTTTCAAAGAAAGGATATATTTTAAGATATGCATTAAGCAGCATTAGTGAAACTGGTCTTAGAACAGCGGGTGTTAAAGCTATTAACTTAGTTGATGATGAAGTTGTTGATGGAATAAGTTGTGCTTCATTTGGAAATGAACAATTATATATTGTATTTGCTAATGGTAATACAAAGCGTATTAAATTAGAACAAATTGAAATTGGTAATAGAACAACTAAAGGTTCTTTATATGTTAAGGCTAAGAAGACTAATCCTGATTTAGCACTTAGTATGTTTATGATAAAAGATAATACAGAAGTGTTTGTTGTTGATTCAACTTATAATGTTACTTTACTTCATACAATGGATACGCCATTAAGTGGCCCTCAAGAAGGGTTAAAGAAAAGTGTTAAGATGGCACAAACAGACTTTATTATTGAATCTTGTGTTCTAAAGGATTTACTTTTAGAACCAATTGAACATATTGAAAAAAAAGAACAATTCTTAGAAGATGAATTAGATATCTATGATTATGAAGATGATGGAGATCAACTATCTTTATTTAATGAACCTGAAGAATAAAAAAACAATCCTTAATTGGATTGTTTTTTCGTACAAGACATACGATAACATATTATTGCTAAAAAAGTTTCTAGAAATAAATAAAGATTTACTAATGTGCTCTCAAATACCCTAAACAAATTCTAAATATATATTTAAATAATATATTTAATGCCTTCCCCATAATTGAGCTAACTTAAATATATTTATCTAATTAATATATTATTTTAAAGTAACTTAATAATTTTCTTAATATATATATGAAACATTTATTGTAATGTAATTAGATAATACTTATATAATTACACAAACGGATAATACTGATTATTAAATATTGTATCGTTTAATTTAATATCTCTTATGTCTTGAGCCATATAATTGACTACACATATATGTAATGCATATAAGTATTATATGTAGCAAATATGATGACCTAATATCCATTATATTTTTTATACATACAATAGTCAATCTTATTTTGAAAAAATACTAAATAATATCATTATTATTCAAAATTGACAAGTATTTAGCTTTTTGTTAAAATTTGATTTAGTAGAAATAATGTAGAGGAGAAAATAAATGAAGAAGTTTAGAGTTATATTTTCATTAGCTTTGTTAGTGCTAATAAGTGGCTGTTTTGGGCCAACAAATGATAAGGAGGCATACGAGGCTTGGGCTACTAAAATTACTGATAAACGAGAGCAATTAGTGTATCCTGACCCTTCTAAGATTAAGAAAGAGGAAAAGAAATTTAAAGAGAATCTAGAATCATATAAGAAAATCATTGAAGAAGGAAATAATATTGAATTAACTGATGAACTTAAAGAACAACATAAAACTAAAGTTTATCAATTATTAAAAGATGATAGTCTAGAACTTGCTAAAATATATAAATATAGAGATTTTAAAAATAATAAAGATATTACAAAGTTTAATAATGCAGTAGATAAGATAAATAAAAATAGAATTACAATACCTAATGAAATTAATAAGATTATAGATGAAATGTACAAATAACAAAAGATAGCTTTTTTAGCTATCTTTTTACTACTAATTATTATTCTCGCACCTAACTTTCATTATTGAAAGATACATAGATATATATACGAATTATAGTTGTTCATCAATTTTTTATATCATTCTTAATCGAAAAGAACACCCTCTTAAAGTGAAATATTATTTTCAAATCTTTCTAAGATTATGTTGATAACCACGGCGTATTATCGCTAATTTGAATATCAAATACCTCTTGAATTAGATGTTCAAGATCAACGTCTCTAACAATTACATCGCAAATCTGAATGTTTTCAATATCCAAAAAGTGAGCTATCAATCTAGAATTAGATAATTTTAGAAAACTAGAAGGGCCGACTAAAGTTGTGAATTTATTAGATGAAAGATTAGTAGGTAGATTAAAATTGCTTTTTTACTAATTTATTTATTATATTAAAATGATATATGAAAAAATTAATATCATATTTTTAAAATCATTATTATCGACTTTTCATTACCTCAATTAATATAATTTAACTAAACCATTTTGTGCGATTTGATTATAAAATAATTCTTCTAATAAAGTAAATTCAACAGTAATTAGTCCGCATATTTTCGTAACTATTTGTAAAAATGAAGTAATATATATTAACTCTATACTTTTTTAAGTATATCAATAAAATTGTTAGTAATGTCTAGTTGCAGTATAAAAAATGCATGAAACGATTGAAATTAAAACTAACTATGAAACGTGAGCACTTATAAAGATTAGTAGTACATTGTAGAGTGATGGTAGGCAATCTTATTAAATTGTATTTTTACCTTTACTAAACAAAATACGGTAACCTTTAGCTAAGAATACAAAATCTAAATAATTTATAAAATCTATAAATAAAAATAGTTAATTAAAACAACCCTATAATTAGGGTTGCTTTTTAGTATATATTTAATTTTATTATGTGCTTCTTTTCTTGTTGATTAACATTATATAACTACCATAGCTTTTATGCTTTTACGGCTTACTTTAATAGTTTGTTAGCTAGTAATATCTTTAGCTAAATTAGCCTGTTTTGATAAGTTATTAATGCTAATTTTATCTAAATTTTTAACATTATCAACTCCTTTTAAGATGTAAGTATTTCCATCTGTTTTTGATATAGAGTTATCGATCATATTTAGCCTCCTTCTATGTTCTGTATTTATAGTTACTATTATAATTGCTTATGCTAATAATTTCAAACTAATTGCCTAGGAGTACACAGCTTACACAAAATGCAATTATTTTAACACTTTATTAACAAAACTTCTATAAAAGTCAAACAAATATATTTTATTATATTAGATATGGAAGGTGATAGAATGAAAAAAAGATTAATTTTACCATTAATATTTATCTTAGTTATTTTAAGTGGATGTTCATCTAAAAGTGGATTAGAAGTTTCTGGATCTACATCAGTTGCTCCAGTTATGACTAAGCTTATTAATGAATATAAAAATAAGAGTGATGAGCATATCAATTTAAATGCTGATGGTTCTAGTGCTGGTATTAAGGGTGCTGCTAGTGGTATATCTGATATTGGGATGGCTTCACGTGATTTGAAAGATAATGAAAAAGAAGGACTTGAAACAACGATTATGGCAATTGATGCAATTGGAATAATTGTTAATGAAGAAAATCCAGCTAAGAATTTAACTTTAAAACAATTAGAAGCTATTTATAAAGGTGATATTAAAAACTGGAAAGATGTTGGTGGAGAAGATTTACCAATTGTTTTAGTTTCTAGAGAAAATGGTTCTGGAACACGTAGTGCTTTTGAGGAAATGACTAATACTTTAAATACTGATGGATCTAGTACTGTAGATAAGTTAAATCCAGTAATCGTTAATTCAACTGGAGCAACAATTGAAAATGTTAGACAAAAGCGTGGTGCTATTGGTTATGTATCAATTGGTTCTCTTGAAGAAGGTGTTCATGTATTAAATATTGATAATATTGAACCTAATGAAGAGAATATTCGTAATAAGAAATATTCTATTGCTCGTAATTTTAATCTAGTATATAAAGATCCAAGTAAGGAGACTAAAGAATTTTTAGAATTTATTATGTCTAAACAAGGACAAAAAATAGTTGAGGAAGAGGGGTTTGTAAGTGTTAAATAAAAATAAAATTAAACAATTTATCTTTGAAAAGATATATTTACTAAGTGCAATACTTGCTGCCTTATTCTTAGTTGTTATTATCTTATTTATACTAAGTTCAGCAATACCAGCCTTTAAGGAATATGGCTTTATAAAAATGTTATTTAGTTTTGATTGGTCACCTGGTGCTGATCCTCAGCAATTTGGATTAGCTTCAATGATTCTATCTACCATTGTAACAACAATCATTGCTTTAGGAATTGCGGTTCCAGTAGGAATTTTATGTGCAGTATTTCTTTCTAAAATGGCAACTAGTAAATTAAAAGCTAGTTTATTATTCATTGTAGAACTATTAGCAAGTATTCCTTCTGTTGTATTTGGATTCTTTATTTTAAAGACTTTAGTTAAAGTAATCTATGATTCAAATATGCATGTTTATGGAGTGTCGGGTAATAGTATGCTAGCAGCGATTGTTGTATTAGCATTGATGACTTTACCAACAATCATTAGTGTATCAACTACTGCTTTAGATGCAGTAGATAAATCATATATGGAAGCTAGTTTAGCGCTTGGTGCTAATAAGATTCAAAGTATTTTTAAAGTTGATATAAGAGCTGCACGTAATGGAATAATGGCTTCTGTAGTGCTTGGTGCTGGAAAAGTAATTGGAGAGACTATGGCAGTAATGTTAGTATCTGGGAATGCAATAAATAATCCAGATAATCTCTTGCAACCAATTAGAACTTTAACAGCAAACATAGCTACTGAAATGGCATATGCTAGTGGAACACATCAAGCGGCTTTATATGCAACAGGTATTATTCTATTTATTATGATTATGATATTAAATTATATCCTATTAGTAGTAATGAAAAGGGGTGATGCAAATGCTAAATAATCAAAAAGGAGTAGCTTTTGTAAAAGGATTAATCTACTTTTGTGTAGCATTATTAGTTGTTTCAATCACTCTTACAATAGGATTTATTGTAGTCCAAGGAATAGCTACTTTAAATATCAAATCAGTAATTCATTCTAGTCCTTTAATAGTAACAACTTTAATGGTAATAGGACTTTCATTACTAATTGCAGTACCAATAGGAATATTTAGTGCAATCTATTTAAGATTATATGCTAAAGATACTAAATTAGTTAGATTAATTAGATTCTCAATTGATAGTTTAACAGGAGTACCTTCTATAATCTTTGGATTGTTTGCTTTATCATTCTTTATTTATTATTTAGGTTTTTCAAGATCTATTTTAACTGGTTCATTAACTATGGGAATAGTAATAATGCCACTAATAATAAAGAATACAGAAGAAGCAATTAAAACGATTGATAAGGCTCAAATACAAGGTAGTTTAGCTTTAGGAGCAACAATGTATGATACAGTAACTAAGGTCGTTGTTCCATTTTGTATGAATGGGATAATCAATGGTGTTATCCTTGGTATTGGTCGAATTGTTGGTGAAACAGCAGCTTTAATGTTTGTAATAGGAACAATGCAAGGTATTCCAACTTCTATTACACAACCAGGTGCAACATTATCAACGCAACTATATATGATATTACAAGAACCAACATATGCAGAGGGTGGTATTAATGAAGCATATACCCTTGCTTTAATCTTATTGATTATTGTTGTTATTATAAATTTAATTGTTAAAGTCACGAATGCTCGTTATAGAAAGGATAAATAAATATGAAAGATATATTTGTAGTAGAAGATTTAAACTTATATTATGGTGAAAAGCATGCCTTAAAAAGTATGAATATTGAATTAAAAGAAAAAAGTGCTACAGCTTTAATAGGACCATCTGGTTGTGGTAAATCAACATTTCTTAGATGTTTAAATAGAATGAATGATTTAATTGATAATTGTCGCATAACTGGACATATCAAATATGATAATGTTAAAATTAATACAGATAAATATGATGTAATCGAATTAAGAAAAAAAGTAGGAATGGTTTTTCAACGTCCTAATCCTTTCCCAATGAGTATTTATGAGAATGTTATTTATGGACCTAAATGTCAAGGTGTAACTGATAAGAAAACATTGGATGCTCTTGTTGAAGATAGTCTTAAAAAAGCAGCTTTATGGGATGAGGTAAAAGATCGTTTAAATTCTTCTGCAATGGCTTTATCTGGTGGGCAACAACAACGTTTATGTATTGCTCGTACAATTGCAATGAATCCAGATGTAATCTTAATGGATGAGCCAACTTCAGCACTAGATCCAATAGCAACTGCAAAGATTGAAGAATTAATCAAAGAATTAAAGGAAGATTACACTATTATTATTGTTACTCACTCAATGCAACAAGCAGCACGTATTAGTGATTATACAGCATTCTTCTTAATGGGGGAACTAATAGAATACAATACAACAGATACAATCTTTTCTAATCCTGAAAACCAACAAACAGAGGATTATATCACAGGAAGATTTGGCTAGGAGGCAATAATTATGATAATGTTAGATGAAATGTTAGCAAGTTTAGATAAGGATTTAAAGATGATGTTTGATAAAACAATCAAAGCTCACAATCATGCAGTGGAATCTTTATTACAAGCAGATAATAAAAAGGCTGAAGATGTAATTGAAAAAGATGATGAAATTAATAAATTAGAAGAAACAATTAATTATGATGTAATGATTACAATAGCAAAGTATCAACCAGTTGCTACTGATCTTAGAAAATTAATTAGTATTATTAAAATATCAAGTAATCTTGAAAGAATAGCAGATTATGCAAAGACAATATCTCGTACAGCAATTGTTAATAATGATGAGACTTTCTTAAGTGAAATGTTTTTAAAGAATACTTTAACAATTACAAATATTACAACTCAAATGTTAGAGGATGCGCTAGTTGCTTTTGAAGAGTTAGATGCTAAAAAAGCACAAAAAATCATTGATGATGAACATGAGATTGCTAATTTAGTTAAAGAGACAATTAGAAACAATCCATTTGAATTAATTAAAGAAGATAATGTTGATTCATATGTTTTATTAATGAGTGTAATTAGAACACTTGAAAGATCTAGAGGACATATTGCTAACATTTGTGAGGCAATTATCTTTGCTGATAATGGGGCCTTCTTAGAGTTGAATAAATATGCCTAAACTTTTAGTAATAGAAGATGATCAAGCTATTCAAACACTCTTAGAATATGATTTAAAAGCAAAATATGATGTTAAAATAGCAGGTGATGGACAAGAAGGTCTAGATTTACTTAAAACTGGAACGTTTGATTTAGCTATAATTGATTGGATGTTACCTTCTCTTTCTGGTTATGAAATAATTAAAGCAATTAGAGAGAGTAATAGTGAATTAAAAATCATTATGTTAAGTGCTTTAGATGAAGAGATGAATATTGTTCAAGGATTAGAGGCAGGTGCTGATGATTATATGACCAAGCCTTTCTCTTCTCGTGAATTACACGCAAGAATTAAGGCATTACTTAGAAAATCTGAAACATATAAGAGTGAAATAATCATTGATGATATTAAAATTGATTTTGATAAAAGGGTAGCCCTTCATGGTGATATTGAAACTAATCTATCTAAAGTAGAATTTGAATTATTAGTTCTTCTTGTTGAAAATAAAGGTATTGTTTTAAGTCGTGAGACTATTAATGAAAAATTATGGGGCTATGATAATGAAATTGATTTAAGAGCAATTGATATGCATATATCTTCTTTAAAAAAGAAATTAGATATTAAAGATAGAATTAAAAGTAAAAGGGGTGTAGGTTATGTTTTTTCTTAGACATCTAAATACTTTAGAAGCTTTAGTTATTCTAAGTATTATAGTAATTATTATTGCTTATTTAATATGGCGTTATATTAAAAAGTTTAATAATCAACAACTAGAGCATTATAAAGTGGATGATAAAAAACAAGTACAACAAGCAATGGATTTAATTGTAAAGAGTTTAAGAATACCTGCTTTAGTTATGTCTGAAGAAGGGTCTCTTGTATCTTTTAATGATGCTTTTGAAAAAGAAATTAGTGATAATGCTAAGAAATATATTAAAAGTAAGAATTATATTGTTGATTTTATTAATGATGATGTTGAAAATAGAAGGTTAGAAAGAGATATTAATGGTAAATCTTATTATATAGATGCTGATGTAATTGATAATGATTTATTTAGTGGTGTTATTCTAATCTATAATGATATTAGTGAAATACTTGATTTTAGTTTAAAGCAAGAAAACTTTATTAGAGATATTAAACATGAGATTAATACTCCTATTACTGCAATACAAGGTCTTAGTGATCTTTTAGTTGATAATAAGATAGAAGATCCACAAGAGCAAAGAAAAGCCTTAAAGACTATTAGAAACGAAGCTCATCGTATGAGTACTTTAGTTAAGACTTTAAGTGATGAAATTAAAAATGATACTATTATGAGTGAAGTATCTTTAGATGAAGTATTCAATGATTTAAAACTTATTTATAAAGATACTGATATTCACATGCGTTTTAGTAACTTTGTTGAACAACCAATCATAACTAATGAAAATATTATTAAACAAATATTAATTAATTTAATTGATAATGCTATTAAGTTTACAGCTAATGGTCGTATTACAGTAAGTGCATTACATTTAAAAGAAACAATTAATATAACAGTAGTAGATACAGGACAAGGTATGAGTGAAGATCAAATTAATCATATCTTTGAAAGATTTTATAAGAGTGATAAATCAAGAAGCAATGCTGATGGATTCGGACTTGGTTTAAGTATTGTTAAAAACTTAGTTAGTAAAATAGATGGTCGCATTGAGGTTGATTCAAGAGAAGCAAAGGGATCAACATTCTCATTAATAATTCCATATAACATAGAAAAATAGCCGTTTAAGGCTATTTTTTAGTTTTCGATTTAGTAAACATTGCTTCTAATTCAACCATGTAATCAAATCCTAGATATTGATATGATTTAGCATTTAATCCTTTTATTGTATTTGGATTATAATAAGGATGTTTTGTTAGAAAATCATAATCACTATCTTTTTTTAAAGCAATCATAACATCTTTTAATGGTGAGGCATATCCTATATAAGAGGCATTTTCTAATGCATTCTTAGGTTCTAACATATAATTTATAAAGGTATGTGCTAATTTAGTATTTCGAGATTGTTTTGGTATAACTATTCCATCTACCCAATAATTATTATTTTTAGGAGCATAGAATTTAAAATTAACATCTTTATCTTCTTCATTAGCTACATTTAATTCCTCAAAGAAATCACCTGAATATACTAAAGCAATATCTAAATTATTAGTTACAACATTCTTTTTAAGATTATCATCACCATACATTGTATAATTAGCTTGTTTTAAGTCATTGTAGGCTTGTTTAAGCTCTTTTTGATTAGTTGTATTAATATCATGCTTATCATTAAGCAGTGCACTAGCAAATGCATCTCTACTAGCATTATACATTGCTACTTTATTATTATTTAAAGTATATTCATCAAAGAAAACATCCCATTCTTTCTCTTCAACTATTTTAGATAACTCTTTATTTTTACTATCATTATACATAATACCAATAGTTCCATTAAAATACGGAACATAGTTATTTGTCTTAGGACCATTATGTAATGAATTAGAATAGAATCTTTCTTCCTTAAAGTTTGGTACCTTACTAAAATCAATCTTATTTAAAAGACCTTCTTGATTTAATTGATCAATCATATAATCACTAGGAATAGCAATGTCAAATATTGTACGTCCCGCTTTTATTTGTTCATACATTGCTTCATTAGATTCAACTTCTTCAATAATAACTTCAACATCATATTCTTTTTCAAATTTATCTAATAAATCATAATTAATATAATCACCAACATTTAAAATATATAATGATTCATTACTTTTAGAAGAACTACAACCAACTAAAATAAAAATAACAAGAACACTTAAAATACTACTTAATACTTTTTTCATGACGCTTCTCCTTTCGACTACTAGGACTACCTTTTAAATTGATATATAAAAGAGTAACTAAGAATCCAAAAGTAATTATCGTATTATATGCATATGCTGAAGGACTAAAAGTACGTCTATTTAAACGTGAATAAATCCATGTTGAGAAGTTTGAAAAGCCATCTCCTGTTGTATAATAAGAAATAATAAAATCATCAATACTCATAGTAAATGCAATAAGAGCTCCACTAATAATTCCTACTTTAATAGTAGGTAAAATAACTTTATAAACAGCTTGTAAATGATTACATCCTAAATCACGAGCTGCATCATAACTATTTTGATCCATCATTTTTAAACGAGGTAAAACACTTAATATAACAAATGGAGTACAAAAGAAAATATGAGCTAAGAGCATTGTATATTTACCAAAGTGAAAACCTAGTAAACTAAAGACAATCATTAATGAGATACCAGTTACTATATCAGCATTTAAGATTGGCATATTATTTAAGAACAAAACTAATTGACGATTTCTAGTTTTTAACTTATTTATAGCTAAAGCAATAAATGTACCTAGAAACGTTGAAATTGCAGTAGCACTTAAGGCAATCACCCATGTATTAATAATAGCTTTATAAAGTGATTTTTCTTGAAATATATTTGCATACCACTTTAGTGTAAACCCATTAAATTCATAGGGTCTAAGTGAATCATTAAATGATAAGAAACAGATTATTAAAATTGGAATATATAAAATAGAAAGTCCTAAGAATATTAAAAGGAACTTATTTATTTTTTTTATCATAATAAAAGATCACCATCCTTATCATTACGATTTATTACTATCATAGCAAAGAAGATAAAGGCAATTAAAACTACAGATAATAAGCTACCAAAACTATAATTAAATGATTTACCAAAATTACTATTAATAACATTACCTAGTAAAGTAATATTTCCTCCGCTTAATCTTTCAGGTAAAGCAAAGTTAGTTGCTGAAGGAAGGAAGGTCATTGTAAAACCACTATAGATACCAGGTAAAGATAAAGGAAATATAACACTACAAAATGTTCTAAGCTTACTAGCCCCTAAATCATGACTTGCTTCTATAAGGGATGTATCTATCTTTGTTAGTGTTGTATAGATTGGAAAAATCATTAAAGGTAAGTATGTAGATATCATACCAATAATAATAGCTGTATTAGTTCCAATTAAATCAAAACTAATTCTAATACTATTTAGAATACTATTAGGATTAAATAATATTTCCCAACCAATAATACGAAGCAACATATTAGACCACATTGGTAGAATAAACATTGCTAAAAGGACAAATTTTAATTTAGATTTCATATTAGCAAGACAATATGCAATTGGAAAACCAATTAATAGACAAGCTAGTGAAGCTATAGTTGATAGTTTTATTGAATTTAGATAGGCATCAAAATACATAGGGTCTATTAAACTTTTAAAATTATCTAATGTAAAAGTTAAATGTGTGAAGTCCAAACCTCTAACTTTAGTAAATGAAAGAAAAAGCATAAAGATAAATGGAATGAAAACAAGCACAACCATCCATACAAGATAGAAGGGTAGAATAAAGCTACGTCTTTTCATTAGTCTACTTTCATCAAGTGTATTTCAAATGGATCTACATTTAGACCTACACTTGCTCCTATTTCTATTTCTTCATAAGCATGTACGATATATTCTCTTTCATTTATTTCAATAGTAAATTCATAGTGGACACCCTTAAATACTTTATCAATAAGTGTTCCACAAAGTTTAGCATTTTCAACAGGTACTATATCAAAGTCCTCAGGTCTTATTACAACATCACATATTTCATCTGGACTAAAATTAGTATCAACACACTCAAAAGAAACACCCTCAAACTCTACTAGTTTATGTTCTAAGTATTTTCCTCTAATTATATTTGATTCTCCAATGAAATTAGCGACAAATCTATTTTGTGGTTCATTATAAATATCTTCGGGAGTACCAACTTGTTGTATTTCTCCTTCATTTAAGACAACAACTGTATCAGACATACTCAATGCTTCTTCTTGATCATGTGTTACAAATACGAATGTTATTTTTAAATCTTTTTGTAATTGTTTTAATTCATATTGCATATTTTGTCTAAGTTTTAAATCTAAAGCACCTAATGGTTCATCTAGTAATAAAACTTTTGGTTTATTTACAATAGCTCTAGCAATCGCAACACGTTGTTGTTGACCACCACTTAATGAATCTATCTTACGTTCTTCTTTATCTTCTAGATTAACTAGCTTAAGTGACCACTCTATTAAATTATCTATCTCATCTTGTGGTAATTTTTTCATTTTCAAGCCGAATGCTATATTGTCTCTAACATTAAGATGAGGAAATAATGCATACTTTTGAAATACTGTGTTAATCTGTCTTTTATTTGCTTCATGTTCTGTGATATCTTTTCCATCAAAAATAATAGATCCGCTATCAATTGATTCAAAACCACCTAACATTCTAAGCAATGTGGTTTTACCACACCCCGATGGACCAACAAGTGTTATAAACTCATTCTCATTTATATATAAGTTAAAATCTTCAATTACTTTATTATCATCATAAGATTTCGAAATATTTCTTAGTTCAATTAATTTTTTCATTATTTCCTCCTCCTTTTTTACTATTTTAAACAGCACTTCTATTATATATTACTACTAAAAACTTAGCAAACGTTTTAAAAAAAAGCGTAGCTATTTGCTACACTTTTTAACGATTTTTTTATTTTCAATACATCCTGATTTTTTCTTATGACGTTCTCCATTATAACTATAGTATACTGTAAACTTTTGTTTTTCTTTAATAGGGTATGTCCCTGAGCCATCAAAGATTTGATCTCCGATTTTAACTCTTGAATTAACACCGTTCACATCAGTTATTTGATCAAAGTTAACAACTAGGTTACCGCCATCTAATAGGACATCTACAGAATAATTATCTGGATTAAATTCTTGAAATTGTCCATTTTCAGAATAGTAGTATCCACCATATCCACTACCTACAATTCCTTTAGGTGGTTTTTGATTAAGATATGACTTTTCATTTCCGGTTGTTACTTTACGCATCATTGCGCCCCATAAGATTGCAGCATAATCATGCTCACGTCCCCAATTTGGATAGCGACCTTTTTTAATTCCTTTTGCATCAAATCCGCTCCATACTGATAGAGTATATTTTGAAGTAAAGCCTGAAACCCAAGAATCTTTTGGAGAAAGGTTAGGAATACCATATTGTGCTCCCTCTTTACCCCAGTTAGATGTACCAGTTTTAGCAGCGTGTGGTGTACCACTAAAATTAGTAGCACCAAGTAGAACTGATTTTTGAGTTGAAAGCTCAAGAGCAGTTGCCATCATAAAGGCAGTTCTTTCATCAATTGCTTGTTTTGGCTTAGTTGGATTTTCAATTTTCTTACCATCTGGATCAGTATAATATCTAATTGTCCATGGTTCAATGTATTTTCCACCATTACCAAATGCTTGGTATGCACCATTCATTTGAGAAGGACTAAGACCAGTCTCAGTACCACCAAGACCATATGCATAAGTTAGCTCGCTATCTTTAAAGTCTAAACCTAGACTTGTTAAATATTCATTTAAACCTTTGAAACCTACTTTATTAACAACAGCTTCCATAGCACGAACAGCAGTAAGATTTCGTGAGTTGGCTAGTGCCGCATCAATTGTCATCATACCACCAGATTGTCCATCTGTATTACGAATTGGTGTATTAGTACCTGGATACTTATACGGTGCATTACTTATTACATGTCGATTACCCCAATGCAAATACTCATAAGCAGGGGAGTAGTCAATTATTGGTTTAATTGCAGAACCAGGCTGCTGCTTGATGTCAACAGCATTATTAAGTAGCATCTTACCACCACGTCGATATTGTTTACCTCCACCAACTGCAGCAATACTACCATCTTGCGTATTTGTTAAAATCATACCAAAGTTCATGTCTTTATCAGGTAATTCTAAACCAGGTGCTTTTCCACTACTAATTTTATCTGCATATTTTTGTGCTTTAATATCCATATTAGTATAAATCTTAGTAGAAGTAGTAGAAAGATTAACTTTATATTTATCTTCCATCTCACGTCTAACTAAATCAATATATGCATTATATTTATTTGCTTTAGATGTATCATTTATCTTAACACTATCTTCAACTTTCACTTGTTGAAGTAGGTAATACTCATTATCGCCAATATAACCCTGGTTTTTACTTGCAAGAAGAACATTATCTAATCTATTTTTAGAATAGTTAAAATGTTCACCTGTTCTTTCATCAAATCTTCCAAGAGGATTATAAGCAGTTGGAGCATTTAAAGTACCTACCATTAGTGCTGTTTGTACTGTATCCATTTCTCCAGCTTTTTTATCAAAGAAGTATTCACTTGCCTTTTCGACTCCATGGATATTATTTCTACCATAGAAGAAGTAATTATAATACATTTCCATAATTTCTTCTTTTGATACTGATCTTTCAATTCTAAGTGAAAGTAAAATTTCTTGTGCCTTTCTAGTTACTGTTTTCTTATTTCTATCAAGATGAGTCCAGCCAACTATTTGTTGAGTTATAGTACTACCACCTGATTTTGATGATCCACTTAAAGAGGTGAAGGCACTTTCAACAGTGTTTACGAAATCAACACCGTGATGATTAAAAAATGAAGAATCTTCTGTACCTACTAAAATATTAATAAGATTTTGATTTAAATCATTATATGTAATATTTGTTTGATTTTCTTTTTTACGAGAAATTGTTCCAACTACCTTATCATTTTTATCATAAACGAAACTATCATTTGGTCTAATCATAGATTCTACATCTAGTTTAGGTAGTTGAAAAAAGGATACGACAAAAAGAATCGCAACTCCAATCATGCCAACAAAAACGAACTTTAAGAGCCAGTCTACCACTGTAATTGGCATTGATCTTTGACTTTTCTTTTGATTCTTTTTCATATTCTCATTCCTTTACACATTTTATATCATTATAGCATAATTTAGTGAAAAATTGTCCTATAATTTTAATTATTAATTAAATATATATCTTGATAATATTTCATTTAAGTATGCCTCAGTACTAATAAGATAATTACTATTTGTATTGTTTAGAGCACTACCTTGTGTCCTATTATTTGAATTATTGTTGTTATTGTTTCCATTATTATCGTTATTATTATTGTTTCCGTTACCATTATCATTTTCATCTGGCTTGGCAGGGCATTTTTTATATAGTTTTCCATTAAAGTAACAAGCACTTACACCAGCATATTGTTGATTTCCTTTTGTATAATATGCAAATACTTGATCATAATCGTTTGCTGCTAAGCTCATCGAACTAGAACCACTAGCATTCTCTCCACCTACTACAAGGACAGGTGTATAGCCATCCACTTCTCCAAATTTAGCACTAACACTACCTCCACCAGCACTTAATGAAACATTTAAATCTTTTTCATTATCATCATCGTTATCTTCTTTTTCTTTTATAGCTGCATAACCTGTTGGCAAGTTATCGCTATAGAAGTATGCTGATGCACTACCTTTTTTAAATGGTGGTTCTACTCTTGAATTGAATGATGCTTTAACAATTCCCTCTGGTGGTTTCATATCTAGATAAGATTTTTCTTTTCCATTTGAAACAAAACTCATCATATTACCCCATAATTTAGCTGAATAATCATGTGATCCATCATTAAATCCAGGGTAATATCCTTTTTTAATATCTTTTGGATCATAACCGCCCCAAGAACTCATTGTGTATTCACTAGTAAATCCAGTATACCAAGTATCTTTAGGAGATAAGTTAGGAATACCATATTTAGCACCAGATTCATCCCAGTTAGATGTACCAGTCTTCGCAGCATATGGTGAGCTGTTATAGTTTGCTGTACTAATATATGCACCTGGTAGTTTAGTAGAACGCTCTAATGTTGTAGCTGTCATAAATGCTGTTTTCTCATCAATCGCTTGTGTTGCTTCATGTTTGGCTTCACTTACTTTACCATCTTCAGTTTCATAAGATAAGACAGTATATGGTTCAATATATTTACCACCATTACCAAATGCTTGATAAGCACCATTCATTTGTTTTGGAGTAACCCCTGTTTTAAGACCACCTAGTCCATAAGCTGGAACGACTTCTCCTTTTTCAAATTCAAAACCTAATTTATTTAAGTATTCTGTTAGACCATCCATTCCAACTTTATTATAAACAGCTTCCATAGCTCTAAGGGCAGTAAGGTTACGTGAAGAAGCTATTGCAGAATCCATTGTTAGAATACCACCACTAGTTCCATCAACGTTTCTAACCTGTGTATTAGTGCCAGGGTAAGTGTATGGAGCATTACTAATTGGTGTACGATCAGACCAGTGTAAAAATTCAAATGTTGGTGAATAGTCAATTATCGGTTTAAAAGCAGAACCTGGTTGTTGCTTATTATCTACCGCATTATTATAAAGGTAGGCACCATCTTTACGATATTGATTACCACCACTAAGAGCAACAATTTCACCAGTTTGTGTTTTAGATAGTACAAATCCAAAGTTTAATTTATTATTAGGTACTTGAACATGCTTTTTATTAGTTAATTGAGCAGCATGATATTGTGTCTTACGATCCATAGTTGTATATACTTTTAATGATTCAACAAATGGGTCAATATCATATTTCTCTTGCATTTCTTGTGCGACAACATCAATGAAATCTTGATATTTATTAGAAGTAGTTGCACGATTTATCTTAACTGTATCTTCTATTTTTGTTTGTTGTAGTAAAAAGTATTCTTTATCACTTAAGTATCCTTGATTTTTATTGGCAAGTAGAACATTCTCTAATCTTTTTTGAGAGTAGTTTACATGTCCTACACCATCAATATAGCCACCAAGAGGATTATATGAAGTAGGAGCATTTAGAGTACCTACTAAAATAGTTGATTGAACATAATCCATATTACTAGCAGGAGTATCATAGAAGAACTTACTTGCTAGTTCAACCCCTTTGATATTATTTTGACCAAAATCAAAGTAGTTAAAGTATGATTCAAGAATTTGCGATTTAGTTAATTGTGTTTCAGCAATTAACGATAAATATATCTCACGTGCTTTTCTAGATACTGAAGAGTTACCCAAACGCCCAACATGTGTTTGACCAATAATTTGTTGAGTGATTGAACTTCCACCTTTTTTAGTGCCTACTAGTGAAGACGCAGCACCTTCTACCGTATTAACAACATCTAATCCATTATGATTAAAGAAAGATGAATCCTCTGTACCAACTAACGAGTTGATAAGGCCTTGATTTAAATCATCATATTTAATATTTTCAACATGTTCACCATGTTCTCTTTTTTGTGATATTTTACCTACCAATTTTTTCTTATTATCAAAAACCAAAGTATCATTAGGGCGATAAATTAATTCTTTAGTGAATTGATTAGGACTTGTAATAATTAATACAAGAAAAGTCACTAAACCTAAAAAACCAATATTAAAACATACTTTACAAAATCTATCTAGATATCTCATTGATTTTGGCTCAATGTGTTTACTAGAAATAAATGTAGCATAATATTTACTTAATATTTTAGAATTTTTAATTCTTTGAAAAATATTTCCTTTAGGTTGTTTTGGCTTCTTTGGACCCTTAGGATTTGTTGGTCTTGGACCACCACCATTTCCCATTCCACCGTTCCCCATTCCGGAATTATTCATATTAGAATTATTATTTTGAGTAGAATTGTATTGTCTACGCATATCTTCATTAATGATTGGCTTGCTTGTATAACCTTCTGAGTTTACTTTATCAATTAAACTTCTTCTTGAATTATTGTCCATCATTACACCTCTTATCTATTAAAATGTCGACAGCTTTTAAATAGTCTAATCTAGGATTGTATCCATCTTCAACTAAAAAAGCAGACTTTGTTATCATACCATAGTTTAATGATTTTTCATTGTTTTGTATAGCCTCAACCACAATTTGTGCATTTAAAACATATGTTTCAGCTAGTTTTGAAAAACGTATTATTAAAAATGCAATTCCCCCTTGATCAATCACACTTTTTAAATGTTTAATTTGATGTGGATGAATATTTGCTAAAATAAATTTTGTTTTATTTTGTGTTTCTTTTGCTTCAAAATCAATATAATAGCCTCTGTATATACCATTATAATCAGTAGTAGAAGGTTGCTTAAAATATGCTTCAGTTATTTTTGCAGCAGTTCTTTTAGGATAATCAACTTTTACTATTTGTATTGGTGTAGGCTTTTTATGAATGTTAGCTTTACTTTGGGCAAGATAATATTTATTACTACTATCAAGCTCGCTTTCTAGGGTCATTCCACGCTTTGAGCCATTATCTTTATTTGCCTTTTGTACAGTATTTTTTTTAGAATTAGGATAATTTATCATGTCTAAGACCTCCAAATCTATTATAAATGATTATACAGGACTTGAAAAGATTTTTCTAAAAATGTATAATAAATAAAGTATATCAACTAAATACATGATGGTGAGGTGGAAAAGTATGAAAGAACTACAATTAAATGCAGGGACAATACTTGATAAGGAATTTGATATTGATATAAAAGGATATAGTGCTAAACAAGTAGATATGTTCCTAGATTTAGTGCATGAAGACTATCAAGTTTTTGAGAATATTCTAAAAGAATATCAAGATAAAATTGAAGAACTTCAAAAACAAAATAATGATTTAATTGAGGAAATGGAATCCACTTTAAAAAATCAAATAGTTTCTAATGTAATGGTTCAAACTGAACAAATCAATACAATTGATATTCTTAAACGTTTATCTAAATTAGAGCAAGAAATATATAATTATAAAAAAGAACAATAACAACACAATAAAATAAATAGACACCTAAATTGAGACAATCGCTGTAATTTTAGATTACAGAGGAAAGTCCATGCTCTTACGATCTGCGATGATCGTAGTGATTATGCTAAAGGAAAAAATAACTTTAGGCAGTAGTAATACTGATGGCGGAGCAAAATTCTAAGTCGTAAGATATGAATGGAGCCTGTAAAAGTGCCACAGTGACGTAGTCGATAGGGAAACTTATCGAGTGGAACGAGGTAAACCCCATAAAAGAGCAACCCAAAATTTGGTAGGGGCACTTAGCTATCATGGAAATGAACTAAAAGCTAGGATATGTACTACATATAGATAAATGATTGTCACTCTAAATATATAGAGAACAGAACATGGCTTATGATATTTAGGTATATTAAATAAGACATCTTATAGTGCTTAAGATGTCATTATTAGTCTATAAATAAGATTGCTTGTACACTTGTATTCAGTTATGTTATAATTTCAACGAGTATCATAAGTGATTATTATAAAATCAATAAAGAGGTGATTAGATGAACAAAGTGGGAAATTTAATGAAACAAAAGAGAGAATCAATGGGTTTATCTATTGATGATGTTGTTGATGCCACAAAGATTCAAAAAGTATATATAGATGCAATTGAAAAAGGAGACTTTTCTTTCTTTAAAAATCAAGATTTCTATCAACAAGTATTTGTAGGTAGTTATGCTGAATTTTTAAAGCTAGATAAAAATGAAGTTCTTTTAGGGTTAAGTGAAGATGCTAAAAACTATGTACCAAATAGTGTGGCAAAAGAAATTGAAAATCCTACTCAAAGAATGCCATTTAAACCAGCTCCGAGTTTGCAACCGGTTAATAAACCAGTAGTGCAAAAAGAGGTAGAACCAGTAGTGCAAAAAGAGGTAGAACCAGTAGTAGAGGAGAGTATTGTGCCACAAGCTGATTTTTTACAAGATTATGAAGTGAAAAGCGATCCTCAACTAATGGAAGAAGAACAAAATAATCTAAGTAAAGATATGTTCTTACAACAAGGGAATGATGCTGAGCAAAATGATGAAATCAATCAATTAATTGATGAAATTAATCATGGTGTTGAAATTGACTTTGATGAGTATTTTGGAGAATCAAATCCAAAAGTTGAAGAAGTTAATGTAGATGAAATGTTAAATAGTACTTTACTTGATGATATTGAAGGAATCAATGCCCAAGTTGAAAGTTCACTTAATAGTGATCCTATTGCGACAATTCAACCAACAGGAAATCAACATTTTAATTTAGCTGAACAACCAGTTGAAAAAACAGATGTTATTGATTTAACTAGTGGTATTGAAATTGAGACTGTGAATAGTGGACTACAAATGGATAATGATAATGTTATGGATATTAATCCTCAAGCAATGCCTCAAAATCCAATTGAAAGTATGAACAAGCCTCTAGATGGAAGTTTTGATAGTCAATTGAGTTCATTAACTCAACAATTTAATGATCAAAAACCAAATCAAAGTGAAGAGGATGTTATTGCTGCATTAGAGAATACTTTAAGTACGCAATTAAATATTAATCTAAATGATGAAGAACCTGAAAGAACTTCTATGGACTTAAAAGTTGCAAAAGCTCTAGGTGATTCTAAAGTTGCGATTGATAAAAAAGATGCAAAGAAAATGAAAAGAGATAAAATTTTAGATACAATATTAATCATTCTAATTGTTGTAGGTATTATTTTATTAGGTTTCTTTGGCTATAAATTAATTAAATAGTAATAAATAATAATAATAAATAAAACCTCAACTAAAGTTGAGGTTTCTATTTTAAAAAGGATGATTATATGCAAATAAACGTAGCTACCAAAATAACAATTTTAAGAATCTTATTAATTCCAATAATTTTTATAGTTTTAGCTGTCTGTGATGATAAGTCAATTATCAATTTAGGAATAATGGAAGTCCACGCACCATATTTTTATGCTTTCTTAATCTATGTTATTGCATCATTATCTGATGCTGTAGATGGACATATTGCTAGAAAAACTAATACAATTACTAATTTAGGAAAGTTTTTAGATCCTATTGCAGATAAGTTATTAGTAAATAGTATCTTAATATATTTTGTATATACTGGTCATATCCCAGTGTGGGCTACTATTTTAATGGTAGCGCGTGATACTATAGTTGATGCATTAAGAATGATATGTGTTGAAAACAATATTGTTATTGCTGCTTCTAAATGGGGAAAAGTAAAAACTGTATTTCAAATGGTAAGTATAGGACTAATATTCATTTTTGCTAATCCTAATGTAGAACTAGCAAATTGGTTATTATACTTAGTTTATTTAACAACATTTGCATCTGTTGCATCAGGTGTTGATTATATTATTAAAAATTATAAACAAGTTTTTAAATAGGAGGAAATTATGGCTGAAAAGAAAATGGATGCTAAATTAGAAGCATCTTTAAAACAAATAAAAAAACAATATGGTGATGGAGCTATTATGGTTTTAGGAGACCGTACTCATGTTGATATTGATGTAATTCCTAGTGGTTCTTTAACTCTAGATTTAGCACTAGGTATAGGCGGATATCCTCAAGGTCGTATTGTTGAAATATATGGACCAGAATCAAGTGGTAAAACTACTTTTAGTTTACATGCTATAGCTGAAGTACAAAAATTAGGTAAGAAAGCAGCATTTATCGATGCTGAACATGCTATTGATCCAGTATACGCTCGTAATCTAGGAGTTAATATTGATGAATTAATTTTATCACAACCAGATAGTGGTGAACAAGCACTTGAAATTGCAGAGATTTTAGTAAGCTCAAATGCAATTGATCTGATTGTTGTTGATTCAGTTGCTGCGTTAGTTCCTCAAGCAGAATTAGATGGTGAGATGGGAGATGCATCAATTGGTCTTCAAGCTCGTCTAATGTCAAAAGCAATGCGTAAGTTAAGTGGACTTTTAAATAAATCAAATACTACCATTATTTTTATCAATCAATTAAGAGAAAAAGTTGGTATTATGTTCGGTAATCCAGAGGTTACGCCCGGTGGACGTGCATTAAAATTCTATTCATCTGTTCGTTTAGAGGTTAGAAGAAGTGAAGCTATTAAAAATGGTACTGATATTATTGGTAATAGAACTAATTTAAAAGTTGTTAAAAATAAAGTTGCACCACCATTTAAAACTGCTCAGGTTGATATTATGTATGGACAAGGTATATCTAAACTTGGAGAATTAGTTGATGTTGGTAGTGATTTGGAAATAATTGAAAAATCAGGTGCTTGGTATTCTTATGAAGGTGAGAAACTAGGACAAGGTAGAGAAAATGTTAAGAAATACTTAGCAGAAAATAAAGAATTTGAGGAAATGCTTACAGCTAAAATTAGAGAGGCATTACTTAATAAAGATGAAGATGAAAAATAAGCTCTTTTTTAGAGCTTTTTCTTTTATTTGAACACTTTTTAATATATCTAATATTTACATTTATCATATAATTTTTTTATTGCCTTTATTTATAAAATATAAGTTTGATTAATAGATTTTTGTATTATTTTAAAAAATAAAACCTTACAATACGATACTAGTGTACATATTAATAAAAACTTATGAAATGTATAAGTTTTGTTAATGATTGACTAATTAATAATCTCACGTAATTTTTGAGTCGAATTTCCCTGATATCCTTTAAATAGTGGTTAATATCAAGTATAATAAAAACAGTTAGGTTAAAAACTTATTTTGGAGAAGGAGTGTTTAAATGATTTTCAGTGGAAAAGGGAGAATTAATTTAAAAGGTCATAAAGAACTTACGGATCAAAAAAGTCCTGAAGTAATTAATGATTTTGAATATGTTTACTTACCCTTAATGAATATGGATTGCACTGATTTTGAAGTATTGGTAAAAGAAGAAGATTATGTTAAGCAAGGACAATTAATTGCTTATCGTAAAGATAAATTTTATGTGCCAATATTTTCAAGTGTTTCAGGAACTGTAGAAGGTATTGAAAAAATGATGTCAGCTAATTTAAAATATGCTCAACATATTAAAATTAAGAATGATTTCAAGTACGAAAAAGAAGAAAGAGATACTAGTCTTTCTTTAGACAAAGCACAACCTCAAGATATAATTGAGGGAATTAAACAAGCCGGTATTTGTGGTAATGGTGGTTCAGGATTTCCAACATATATTAAATTTACTAGTGATTGTCATTTTGATTATGTATTAATTAATGGGGTAGAATGTGAGCCATACATAACAATAGATTATCATTTAATGAAAGCATATATGGAAGAACTTATTTTAGGTTTAAAATTCATGATGAAAGCTTGTGGCGCAAAAAATGGTGTAATTGCTTTTAAAGAAGGTAAGGAAACTTTACTATCTTTAGCAAAAGAAGCAACTAAAGATATTGATAATATCGAAATTAGAGAAGTTCCAGATGTGTATCCAATGGGATGGGAAAGAACATTGATTAAAGAAGTGTTTAATCTTAGATATGATAAGTTACCTTCTGAGATTGGACTAATTGTTAATAACTCGACAACTGCAATACAAATTGGACAGACTTTTAACAATAAGCAATCATTTGTAACGGGAATTACTTTATCAGGTGAAGCTTTAGAAAACCCAACTAATGTAATTATTCCAATTGGTGCAAAAGTTGCTGATGTAATTGAAAAAACTGGTGGATATAAAAATGATGTTAGTGCAACAAATGCTCGTTTAATAATGGGTGGCCCTATGATGGGTACTTGTGTTGTTAGTGATGATGTTGCTTTTAATTCATACAGTAATGCAGTGAATGTATTATATGATGAAGGCTTAAGAGAAAAACCTTGTTTACGTTGTTCTAGATGTGTTGAGTATTGTCCAAGTGGACTTCAATCAGTAGCTATTAAAGATGCTGAAAAAGCTCAAGATGTTAAACAACTCGAAAAATTAAGAGCTGATACTTGTGTATCATGTGGTTTATGTTCGTATATTTGTCCAAGTTGCATTCCAGTTAGTGATTTCACTACAAAAGGAAAGAAAAGACTTTTAAGTTCAAAAACTAAATAGGAGGAAAAGTAATGAAGTTTAAATATAGTATATCACCAAGCGTACATGCTAGTGTAGATACTAAACAAATGATGAGAGACGTTTTAATTGCTTTACTTTTCGTTTCTATTTGCAGTTTAGTTTTACAACATAGTCTATACGGTATAGATGGTGTAATTCGTGGTTTAATTATTATGATTATTGCTGTAGTAACTTGTTATTTGGTAGACTTTGTTTACTTTAAGTTACTAAAGACAAAAAAAGAAGATGTTAAGGTTTTAGTTAATCAGAATGTTCCTGCAATTACAGGATTAATTCTTGCATTAACATTACCTTTAGGTAATTTAGATTCATATGCAATGTTCTATGTAACATTTGTTTCGGCTTTAGTAGCTGAATTATTTGGTAAAGTAATCTATGGTGGTTTTGGATATAATATATTCAATCCTGCTGCTGTAGGTCGTGCCTTTGCATTATTAGGTTTTGGTAAATATTTAGTTATTCCTACAATTGATGGATTAGCTTCATCTTCACCATTACAAGCAATGCATGGTTCTGATGGAATTCTTGCTGGTGTAAATGAAACATTTACAAATTATAGCTCATTATTATTTGGAGCTCATCAAGGAGCAATTGGTGAGACAATTATTATTCCTTTAATAATTGCAGCAATCTTCTTAATTTGGAGAAGAGTTATTGACTGGATTATCCCAATTACATCATTATTAACAATTGCTATTCTAGCTTTTGTATTTGGTTCATTAAATGGCTTAGGATTAGAATATGTTCTACTTCACCTTATGAGTGGTGGACTATTCTTCGGGGTTGTATTCATGCTTACTGATCCTGTAACAAATCCATTAAATAGACAAGGTAAAATGATTTATGCAATTATCTTTGCTTTAATAACATTCTTAATTAGAGCAAAAGCTAGTTTACCAGAAGGTGTTGTATTCTCAATTTTAATTGTTAATATGTTAGTACCTATGATCGATAAACTAACTGCCAATGTTACTGATGTTGGAACTAATAAAAAAGTTATATCAGTTGTAGCTACGCTTGTAATCGCAATCTTGGTTACAGTATTATTTAAATTTGTATAGGGAGGTGCTAATATGAAAAAAATTATTAAATTAGCAGTCTTTCTAGGTGTAATATGTGTAATAGCATCAGGAGCATTATTCTATGCAAACTCTATTACAGCACCAATAATTACTGCTAATGCTAAAGCGAATACAGATAAATTATTAAAAGAAATTATTAAAGCAGATAAGTACGAAGAAGAAGCGGTTAATGAAGGAAGCATTTCGAATGTATATTATGCATATAAAGGTGATAAAAAAATTGCTTCAATCTATCAAGTTGAAACATATGGTTTTCAAAGTGAAGTTAAAGTATTATTTGCAATAGATGATAAAGGAAAATTTATTAGTTTAAAAACAATTGAACAAGCTGAGACACCAGGTTATGGTACTCAAATTGAAACTAATAAAAAATATTTAAAACAATTCTCTACTAAAGGTATTGATGATCAAATCGATACTATTAGTGGTTCAACAGTTACAACTGCTGCACTTAAAACAGGTTTAGATGAAGCAGTTGCACATTTCAAAAAAGAAAATAAATAAGGAGGGTATCTAGATGAAATCAAATGGATTAATGAAAATTTTTACAGCTGGAATCTTTAAAGAAAACCCTATCTTCGTTTTATTCTTAGGGATGTGTCCGGCTTTAGGTGTTACTACTTCAGTGGTAAATGCAATTGGTATGGGTGTAGGAGTTATCTTTGTACTAATATTATCTAATGTTATTATTTCTCTAATTAGAAATATTGTAATGGATGAAATTAGAATACCAGTATTTATTGTAATCATTGCTACTTTAGTTACTTTATTACAAATGTTAATGCAAGCATATACTGCTGAATTATATAATTCAATGAAAGTATTCATTCCATTAATCGTTGTTAACTGTATTATACTAGGACGTGCTGAAGCATTTGCTTCTCAAAATGGTCCAATTAAATCAGCTATCGATGGATTAGGAATGGGAATTGGATTTATGATAGGATTAGTTACAATTGCATTCTTTAGAGAATTACTTGGAACTGGTGCAATCGCTGGTTTCCAAATATTCCCAGCTAAGTTTGCTATTGCAGTGTTTACTGGTGCAGTTGGTGCATTCTTAACACTAGGTATATTAGTTGGAATAATTGCTGTTTATGTAAATAGAAAAACAGATTTAAAAGAAGCTATTGAAAAAGCTCGTATCGAAGAGTTAAAAAGAGTTGCTGCAGCTAAAAAAGCTGAACAAGCAAAAAGTGAGGTGGCATAATGGATTTATATGTAATATTCATGGGTGCTGCATTAGTTAATAATATTATCTTAACGCAGTTCTTAGGTATCTGTCCTTTCCTTGGAGTATCTAGAAAATCAGATCAAGCAATTGGTATGGGAGCAGCAGTTACGTTCGTAATCTTTATTGCTTCACTAATGGCTTACTTACTATATACATTTGTATTAGTGCCTTTAGAAATAGAATATATGCAAACAATTGCTTTCATTTTAGTAATTGCTTCACTTGTTCAATTTGTAGAGATGGTTATGAAAAAGTATTCACCTGCACTTTATAAATCATTAGGTGTATTCTTACCATTAATTACGACAAACTGTGCCGTTCTTGGTACAGCAAACAATGTAATCACTAAATCATTCAACCTACCTGAAACAATAGTGTACTCACTAGGTATTTCAATTGGGTTTACATTAGTAATGTATTTATTCTCTACAATTAGAGAGAAATTAGAAACTGCACCAATAACTAGATCATTTAAAGGGAATCCAATTGCTTTAATTACAGCATCTATTATGGCATTAGCTTTCTTTGGTTTAGGAGGTCTTGTATAATGGGAACTTCATTCTTAATTTTACTAGGCTTTATGGTAGCTGTAGTAGCATTATTTATTACTACATACTTAATAAATGAAAAAACAAAAGCACCTGATATCGATGTAGATATAAGTGCGTGTGGAGGATGTCATAATATTAGCTGTGGTCATCATGAAGCACATAGAAAGACTAAGGAGGTTAAATAATGGCAGCCGTAGTAACATTATTAACTTTAGGAGTTATTTTTGGTTTGGTCTTAGGTCTTGCTGATAAATTCTTAAAAGTTGAAATAGATAGTAGAATTGAAAAAGTAAATGAATTACTACCACAGTTTAATTGTGGTGCATGTGGTTTTCCAGGTTGTATGGGTCTTGCTGAATCGATCATCGCTGAAGAAGGGCGAGTTTCAGATTGCAAACCAATAAAACTAGAAGGAAAAGAAGCTATTTATAATTACCTTGAAGAGGTTGAAGGACCTAATGGTGAAAAAATAGATATGAAAAAAGTAAAATAATATGGGGAGTTTTAAACTCCTTTTTATTTTTAGTGAAAGTGAGGAATAGAATGAAAAAAATATCTACTATTTTGATTATTGCACTAATGTTTTTTGGTTGTGCAAAGAAGGAAGAAAAAGAATTGAATGTGGAACAGTTTGATATAACAAATGCAACTAATATTAAATATATTGAAGAAATAAAGCATAATAAACTTGATGATAAATATGGTGTAATTAATAAAAATTTTGAGATAAGTAAGTCTAATGATAATTGTTCATCATTTAATCAAGTAGGTAATCTTGAAGGAGATAATAAGTACTTTATAAATGAAGTTTATCAAAATGGAAAAGCTGCATATAAAATTGATGTATTTCTTAAAAAAGGTAAACAATGTAATAAAGTAACAACTATTAATGATGTAAATGAACAACGAAATGGAATTAAATATAGTAAAGATGCTATTTACTTTGATGTTAATGAAAGCCCTGAGGGAATAATTAAAGTTGAAGGTGATAATGTATCAAAAATAAAAACTGGTGCTAATGGTAGTGCGATTGTATATGATGTTGTTTTTGAGACCGGAGAAATATACGCTATTGATGATTTAGGAGATCCTGATCAAATAGAGGAAAGTAAGAATAAGATACTAAAACATTTTGATAATAATGGTAAATTAATAGAAGAGGCTTCCTTAAAAGAGTTACCATATAATGATTTATATACAACAAAAGATGGACTTTCACTAATTGAAACTGATGTAAAAGATGATAATGATGGTATTAAAGGTAACTATATCATAGATGCATATCCCTATAATAAAGTATTTAAGGATATGAATACTAGAACTGCTAACAAATTAATACTTAATAATATAAACGAAGAACAAGCAGAAATAGAGAAAAAATTAGATTACATTTTATTTAAAGGAGAAAACACAACTATATGTGACTTAGAATTTAGTAAATGTACAACTTATCCTGATGCTTACTTATTAAATAAAGAATACGCTTTAATTAGTAAGATTGAAGATGATGGTAATGATAAAATCTATTTAAATAAATTAGGTACAAAAGATATTGAGCTTATACTAAATCAAAATAATTTTAGTGCAAGTTTAGAATATAAAAAATTAAATCTAAAAGTATTTAGTGGAGAAGACTATGAAAATATAGGTCAATTAATAAGATATAACTTAAAATAAGCCGTAAGGCTTATTTGTTTTTTATATGTGTTTTATTGTATACATATTGAGAATTCCATAGAATAAAATAAAAGAGAGGAAATTATTATGAAAAAAATAGTTGCTTTATTTAGTTTAGTTTTATTATTATTTGGCTGTTTCAACAAAGAGGAAGTAAACATTAAAGACTTTGATATAAGTAAGGCAGATAATGTTGAGTTAGTTAAAAAGGATAAAGAAAATAATAGTTTACAAGGATATGGGATTCTTAATAAGAATTATACTGTAGTAGATAAGATTGGGAAATGTTCTTTTGAAAATCAATTTGATAGTGATACTAATTCAAAACTTAAATATTATTTTATTAATAAAGAGGTAAAGGGTGCACAATACAGCCATGCTGATATTTATTTAAAGGATCAAAGCGGTTGTAATAAGATTAAAAGTTTAAAATATATCCATTATGGTCCACAAGGAGATGTTTATAATGATGCATTATATTTAAATGATTTTGAAGGCGGGTATACAAAGATAACAAAGGATAAAGAGGTTATTTTTAAAAATGGAAATGAGTCAATAAGTGGGTTGTCGATGGATAATAAAACAAAAAATCTATATTTTATATCTAGTCAAGATTCAGCTACGCCAAAAGCATCTTTAGTAAAATATAATCAAGAAGGTAAACTATTAGAAAATGTTGATATAGATAATGATTTTGGATCAACTTTTATAAAAGATAATAAGATATCAATTGTGGGAGCTGAACTCATTAAGCCAATTGAAAATGGAAGTAGTCAAGATTATGATATTCTAGAAGGTATTGTAGAAACCTATGATATAGATAAAGTATTTGAAGATGCAAAAGATCATAAGGGAGATATTAAGAAATTTAAAGATATTAATGGAGGCTTCCACTATAAAGGTATAAATGATAATTTTATTAGTTTTGGTGCAGATGATAAAGAATATGTATGTGATTATGATCTAACTGAATGTACAGCTTATCCTCAAAACACACATACTAGTGATGGAGATTATGTAGTTATTGATAAAGAAAAGGATAGTAATATATATATTCATAAATTAGGAACTAATGAAATTGAGAAAGTAATTGAAAAGCAGAAAAGTTCAAATATGTTTTTTAAAGGAAAAGAAGTAATGTTCTTCCTAAATGGTAAAGATGGTAAGAAAATGGTTAAATACGCATTAAAATAAGCATCCCTTAGGGATGCTTTTTATTTTATTTGGTATTCTCCATCTATGATGTTCTTTATGCTAGTTAGTGCTTTAAGGCCCATAGGACCTCGTGCATGGAGTTTTTGAGTGCTTATACCTATCTCTGAACCTAAGCCGAATTCAACGCCATCAGAGAAGCGTGTTGATGTATTAACATATACACAGGCACTATCAATTTCTTTTTTGAATTTTTCGATTGTATAATAGTTAGTTGCTAGAATTAAGTTGGAATGTTTAGTACTATACGTATTAATTATTGTAATTGCTTCATCAATATCATTTACTTGTTTAATACCAATAATATAATCAAGGTATTCTATATTTAAATCATCATCTCTAAGTGGAATTGAATCTTCAAATTTATCGATAATTTTATTATCTGCTTTAATAAGAACTTTTTCTTCTTTTAATCTTTTATTTAATTTAGTATAGAAAATCTTATCAACATCTTTATGGATTAATATTTTTTCTAGTGAATTACAAACAGTAGGACGTTGTACTTTAGCATTGACTAATACTTCAATAGCTTTATCAATATCAAGACTAGGATCAACATAGGCAAAGTTATTTCCAGCACCTGTTTCTATAATTGGAACAGTAGCATTCATAACAACATTCTTGATTAAACCTACACCGCCTCTAGGTATTACAACATCAATGTATTCATTCATCTGAATTAGTTTTGTAACATCTTCATGGTTGCTTGATTCAACTAGTTGCACAAAATTATCTGGTAAACCAGCTTTTTTTCCTGCTTTTCTAATTAGGTCAACTAATATCATATTTGTGTTTAAGGTAGAAGAACTACCTCTTAAAATAGAAACATTACCTGCTTTTAAAGCTAAAGACATTGCCTCACTTGTTACATTAGGACGTGCTTCATAAATCATTGCGATTACTCCTAAAGGAACACTGATTGTTGTTATATTAAAACCCTTTAGACTTTTATATGAATAACTTACTTCATCTAGGGGACTCTTTAATTCTTTAACAGATCTTAGATTAGCAGCTAAATCTTTAATCCTATCTTCATTTAAAATTAATCTATCTAGCATAACCTTAGCCATATCATTTTTAATAGCAATATCAACATCTTTTTTATTTTCAATTAATATATTTTCTATATTATCTTCTAAACTAACTGCCATCAACTCTAAGGCACTATTTATTGTTTGAGTTTCAATATTATTTAATTCTTTAGCAGCTAACTTTGCATTCTTACCTATAACCTCTAATGTATTCATTATTCATCCTCCTTAACTAAGACTAAATTATCGCAATGAACAATAGTATCAAATAAGAGATGTGTTTTAAGCATTTGGTCTTTTAGTTTATTATGAAATGCATTATGTTTCATCCCTTTTATTTCATCAATGTCGCTTGCGCAATAATTAGTGATACCTTTTGCAATAATATTATTATCTTCATCTAAAATTAAGATAGTATCGCTTATTTTAAAGTCGCCTTCTACTTGTAAAACACCAACTGGTAGTAAACTAGTTCCACCTTTTATTAGTGCATTAGCAGCTCCTTTATCGATGATGATATGTCCTAAATCTGGAGCAGCACTTAATAACCATTTCTTTTTAGCGACCATTTTTGTTTTATCAGCTAAAAAAAGACTGCCAATATAATTATTATTGATAATATCTAAAATGATGTCCTCACGTTGACTATTTGCTATGACCATATGAATACCAGCTGCATTTGCTTTTTTAGCAGCTTCTAATTTAGTAAGCATTCCACCAGTTGCAAACTTAGAACCCTTATCTTTAGCATAAGATAGAACTGTCTTATCAACTTTATTAATGATATCTAAGAACTTAGCATCTTTATTCTTCATTGGATTATCTGTATAAATACCATCAATATCAGAAAGTAATATTAATAGATCAGCATCTACTAAGATAGCTACTTGACTGCTAAGGTTATCATTATCTCCAACTTTTATTTCATCTATAATAATAGAATCATTTTCATTGATAATTGGTATAATACCTAATTTTAATAATTCATTTATTGTGTTTCGTGCATTAAGGTTTCTTTTGCGATTTGAAATATCCCCTTTAGTTAATAATATCTGTCCTATCATAACACCTTGTTTAGAGAATAGTTGTTCATATTGATTCATCAATTGAACTTGACCAACAGCAGCACTTGCTTGCTTTTGAGCTAAACTAGTATTATATGATATTCCAAGTTTTCCATTACCACTACCAATAGCACCACTAGAAACAAAGACTACTTCATAGCCATCTTTATTTAGTTGGGCTATTTGTTTTACTAGATTATTGATTTTATCAACATCAATAATCCCATCATTATTAGTTAGACTTGAAGTCCCAACTTTTATTACAACTCTTTTTATATTATTTAAAATTTCTTTTTTCATTTTCTTCTCCTTTCTATTTATTTAGAATAAGGGGGAAGAAAATTATTGTTGATTTGATAATGCATATAAATCACTACTCCTTAAGTATATTAAGAATAATTCTACCATAATTAGAAGTTCAATAAAAGAAAAAGCAATAAAAAAAGAGGCCTTAGCCTCTTAGTTTACTATACGTTTGCTTTTCTTAGTGCTTTAATTGCTCTAGCACTTGCTACTACTTTTGTTGGTTTTCCATCAATCATAAGTGTAGTTTTTTGTAAATTCACATTCCATTTTCTTTTAGATGCATTAAGTGCATGTGATCTTTTATTTCCTGACAATGCTTTTTTACCTGTTAATTGACATACTCTAGCCATTGTTCTTACCTCCATACTATGTTTTTTTCTCGCTATATTATACTATCATTTTTTTAAAATAATGTCAAATATTATTAGCGATAACTTTACTATATAAGTATACATTATTTTACAATTATAGTATAATGGAATATGAAAAGGAATGGAGGAATGTCCTATGAGTTTTGAAAGAGTAAACAATCTTGGTAAATTGAATATATCAAAACATGTAATTGCAGAAATTGCAGGAGGAGCAGCTACTGAATGCTACGGTGTAGTGGGAATGGCTTCTCAAAAGTTTTTTAAAGATGGTATTGCAGAAATTCTAAAACAAGATAATTTTGCAAAAGGAATTGAAATTAATCAAGCAGATGATGGTGATATGAGCATTGATATTTACATCGTTATTGCATATGGAATTAAAATAAGTGAAATTGCATTAGAAGTGCAAAAGAAAGTTAGATATGTCTTAGAGTCAACTTTAGATATTACGATTAGTAGTGTTAATGTCTTTGTTCAAGACATTAAAGTAATAAGTTAGGTAATAGGTGAGACAATGAAAAGAGTAAACGGTAACGAATTTAAGTCAATGCTAATAAGTGGGGCCAATAATTTATATAATTATTATCCTGAAGTGGATGCCCTAAACGTATTTCCAGTTCCGGATGGAGATACAGGTACAAATATGAATTTAACATTCTCAAGTGGTGTTAAAGAAATTTCTAATTTACATACTAATAATATTGGTGAAGTATCTAAAGCATTTTCACGTGGTCTATTAATGGGAGCTCGTGGTAATTCTGGAGTTATTTTATCACAAATATTTAAAGGTATTTCAAATGAATTAGATAAAAAAGAATCAGTATCTAGTGTAGAACTAGCTAAAGCACTTGTAAAAGGTCGTAAGGTAGCTTATAAAGCTGTAATGCGTCCTGTAGAAGGTACAATTTTAACTGTAATAAGAGAAAGTAGTGAAAATCTTTTAAAAGATGTTAAACACTCTTATACAATTAAAGAAACATTAAAAAAATTAGTTGAACATGCTAATGTATCACTTGCTAATACTCCAGAACTTCTACCAGTATTAAAGGAAGTTGGTGTAGTAGATAGTGGTGGATTTGGTTTAGTTAAAATATTTGAAGGAATGTTAGCTCAACTTGAAGGTCAACCAATTGAAAAGAAACATGATAGTGAAATAGTAAGTGTTAAAAGCTTTGATGAGGTATTCATTGATAATCATGAGGGTCAATATGGTTATTGTACTGAGTTTATTATTCGTTTAAATGATGAAGAATCATTTGAAGAAGCAGAGCTTAGAGATTTCTTAGAAGATCTTGGAGATTCAATTGTTGTAGTTAATGATGAAGATATTGTTAAAGTTCATATTCATACACTAGATCCTGGAAAAGCTTTATCTAAAGCTGTAAGTCTAGGTGATATGTTAACAATCAAAATTGAAAACATGCAAGAACAAGCTAATAACAATGATAACTTTAAAGCTGTAGAACCAAAAGAACAAGCTATAATTGCTGTTGCTAGTGGTGATGGAATCTCAAATATGTTTAAAGAACTTAGAGTAGATCATATTATTAGTGGTGGTCAAACAATGAATCCATCAACTAATGATTTTATAAAAGCTATTAAAAACTTGAATGCTAAAAGAGTAATTATTTTACCAAATAACTCTAATATTATATTAGCTGCTAATCAAGCTAAAGATGTAATGGAAGATGTTGAGGTTGAAGTAGTTGAAACTAAGAGTGTAATTCAAGGTATGGTAGCTTGTATTAACTATAATCCTGAAATAGACTTTGAAAGTAATGTTGAAGAAATGAATACATGCTTAAGTGATGTTAAGAGTGGTGAAGTAACATTTGCTATTAAAAATACTTCTTTTGAAGGTAAAGACATTGCTAAAGGTGATTTCATGGGTATCTTTGGTAAAGATGTAGTATGTAATGGAAAAGATCGTAAAGTTATTATCAAAGAATTATTAGATTCTATGGTAGATGAAGATGATGAACTTGTTACATTAATCATTGGAGAAGATGTTGAACAAGATGAAACAAATGAAATTAGTGAATATTTAGAGAACGAATACGATGTTGAAGTGGAAATTGTTGATGGAAAACAAGCCTTATATTCATATTATATAGGAGTAGAATAATTTCACATACTATGCTATTGAAATTTTACTATATAGATTGTATAATAGAGTTACTTGAATTAAAGAGCTAGATTTAAGTAATAGATTATAATAAGGAGGTCCTTTAAATGCCAGCATTTGTAAGAGAAGACGATTGCATCGGTTGTGGTGCATGCGTTGGGACTTGCCCAGTGTCTGTAATTGAAATGACAGACGAAGGTAAAGCATTTGTCAACGAAGGATGTATAGATTGTGCTGCATGCGTTGGAGCATGTCCAGTAAGCTGCATCGATATGATTTAATAAATCGAACAACTAAAAACCAAGTTTTCTTGGTTTTTTTGTTTATAATGGGATATTTTATGTATATATTACTATTATTTATATAGCTGTGGTATAATCTTTTAAGTGGAATGAGAGTGAAATAATGATTAAAAATATGCCAAATTTAAAAGAAGCTCAAAAAAGGGGACAAAATGATGTCAGAGTAATTGAGGATTCTTTTTATATACCAACAATGATGAATAATATAGGTGAAGGAAAATACTATCATATTGTAACTTATGGTTGTCAAGCCAATGAAAGAGATAGTGAAACAATGAATGGTATTTTAGAAACCTTAGGATATACTAGTACTGATGATGTAGATCAAGCTAGTGTTATTTTATTAAATACATGTGCTATTAGAGAGAATGCTGAGCAAAAAGTATTTGGTAAAGTAGGAGCTATTAAACATATTAAAAGAGATAATCCAGAAGTGATTTTTGGAATATGTGGATGTATGCCACAAGAAGAAAAAACAGTAAATGAAATATTAGAGAAATATCATCATATTGATATTGTCTTTGGTACACATAATATCAATCAATTACCTTCTCTATTAATGGAAGCTATGCAATCAAAAGCTACTATAGTAGATGTTCTTTCACAAGAAGGAGATGTTTTTGAAAATCTTCCTACACGACGTGAAAGTAAGATAAAAGGATGGGTTAACATTATATATGGTTGTGATAAGTTTTGTACTTACTGCATTGTTCCATATACTAGAGGTAGAGAAAGAAGTAGATTAATTGAATCAATTTTAGAAGAGGTTCAAGAATTAAAAGATGCTAACTATAAAGAGATTACTTTACTAGGCCAAAATGTTAATGCCTATGGAAAAGATTTAAAAGAAGATTATGATTTTGCTACTTTACTAGAAGAAGTTGCAAAGATAGGAATAGAAAGAGTTCGTTTTATGACTTCACATCCTTGGGATTTTAGTGATGAAATGATTGATGTTATTGCAAAATATGATAATATAATGCCATTTATTCACTTACCAGTACAATCAGGTAATAATGATATATTAAAGATTATGAATAGACAATATACAGTAGAAGAGTATCGTACATTATATGATAAGATTAAAGCAGCAAAACCTAATGTTAGTTTTTCTACAGATGTTATTGTAGGCTATCCAAACGAGAGTGAAGAACAATTCTTAGAAACACTTGAACTTATGGAATATTGTAAGTTTGATAATGCATTTACTTTTGTATATTCACCTAGAACGGGCACGCCCGCTGCAAAGATGGATGATAATGTTCCTCTAGAAGAGAAACAAGACCGTCTACAGCGTTTAAATAAAGTAGTCAATAAACACATGTCTGCTAGATCACTAAGGTTTGATCAAGAGGTCTTAAAGGTGCTTGTAGAAGGTCCTTCTAAAAAGAATGATAAGGTTCTATCGGGTTATACAGAGCATAATAAATTAGTTAATTTTAAAGGTGATAAAAGTTTAATTGGGCAAATTATAGAATTAAAAATAATTGAAGTTAAAACATGGTCAATGAGTGGGGAGATGATTTAATATGAATGCAGCTGAATATAAAGCAATCCAAATAAATAAAATATTAAAAGAAACTGATACATATAAGTTATATGATAAAACAAAGAAAAGTTTATCAAGTAAATATGAGTTACAAGAACAAGAAATAAAAGAATTACAACAAGAATTAGTTGAACTTGCCCATAATGATGAAGTAGCATTTGATTTAAAGAAAAGTGAATACTTATCAAAAAAAGAGGTGTTTGCTAGTGATCCTTTAATTAAGACGTTTATTAAGGCATATAAAGATTTAAGGGATGAAATAAGCAATATTCAAGCTTTAATAGAAGTTGGAGTAAAATAGACTGCCTAAGGGTAGTCTGTTTTTTATGTACAAAAAAGAATAATTATTACAGTATCGTGTTTATATGATTATATAATTAACAAATATATGTAAAAAATAATGTATTCTATTGACTAATTGTTGATTTTGTATCATTTGTGATGTAAGATAGAGATATACATAAATGAGTTTGGAGATGATAATATGAGAAAGATTATATATTTTGGTGAAGTTGATACAGACATCCAAGAACTACTAACAAAGCTAAATGAAAAAGATATACTAGTTGAGGCATATAATAATATTGCACAGGGAATCAAAAAATTATTTAGTGAGGAATATTCATTGGTCGTTTTATGCGATAATATGAAAGATTTTGATGTTAGGAGCTTAACTCATTTAATTCAGGAGAGTGATCCTAACTTAAGTATTAATTTGATTAGTCTTATAGCAAACAATGAAGATCATTTATATTTTTTAAAAAATGGTATTAGTGATTATCTTCCAATTGATTGTGGAATGGATGTTATTAGTGAAAAAATCTATTTGAATGCAAACAAACAAATAGATGAAAGTAAGAATGCTCAAATATTAGAATGTATTAAAGAAAAGTTAAAGTTAAATACAGTACAAAAAGTTTTAACAATTAATAATGAAGCTGTTCATCTTTCTTCAATAGAGTTTAATATTTTAGAATATTTACTTCGTCATCGCAATACAACAGTATCAAGACAAGAACTATTAGATGAAGTATGGCGTGATAATAGTGAAGGAAGCTTAAGAATAATAGATACTTATATTAAGAATATAAGAAAGAAAACTAAAGTAAACGCAATTATAACTGTTAGATCAATGGGTTATCAATGGTTAGACCAATAAGTGTATAAAAAGGAATAGTACATGTTTTGTACTATTTTTTTTATTTGTTATGTTATAATAAAGGCATATGGAGGTATTAAAATATGAAAAATTTTATTTATCAAAATCCAACAAAGATAATCTTTGGTAGAGATACACATAAAAATGTTGGGGAAGAAGTTGCCAAATATAGTAAGAAAGTCTTACTGCATTATGGTGGCTCTAGTATTAAAAAATCAGGACTATATGATATTGTTATAAAAAGTTTAAAAGAAAATAATATTGAAGTAGTTGAACTTGGGGGCGTTGTTCCAAATCCACGTCTATCAATGGTATACGAAGGAATAGATATCGTAAAAAAAGAGAATATTGATTTTATTCTTGCAGTAGGTGGAGGATCAGTAATTGATTCAGCAAAAGCGATTTCAGCTGGAGCAAAGTATGATGGTGATATTTGGGATTTCTTAAAAAGTCCAAAAGCTGCAGAAGATGGTATTCCTTTTGGTACAATAGTTACTCTTCCTGCAACGGGAAGTGAAATGAATACAAGATGTGTTATTACAAAGGATGATACTCAAGAAAAAAGAGGAGCTTCTTTCTTAAATCCAATATTCAGTATAATTAATGCAGAACTATGCGCAACATTACCAAAACATCAAGTTGCTTATGGAATTGTAGATATGTTTTCACATTGTTTAGAAAGATATTTTACGACTTCAGATAATGTTGAAGTAACAGATCGTTTACTAGAAGCAAATATGAAAACAATCTTATCACTTGGAATTGATGTATATAAAGACCCAACTGACTATGATAAATATGCACAATTATTCTGGGCTGGAACAGTAGCTCATAATTATTCTCTATGTGTAGGCCGTGCAACAGATTGGGCATCACATCAAATCGAACATGAAATAAGTGGTATGTTTGATGTAGCGCATGGTGCAGGTTTAGCTGTAGTTTTTCCAGCATGGATGAAATATGTTTATAAAGAAGATTTAGATAGATTTGCTATGTTCGCTGTAAATGTAATGAATGTTGAAATGGACTTCTTTAATTTAGAAAAAACAGCACTAAAAGGAATTGAAGCAGTAGAAGGTTATTTTGCTAAATTAGATATGCCTAGTAATTTGAAAGAACTTGGAGTTGATGAAGCAAGTATTAATCAATTAGCTTTAAATACTACAAGAAATGAAACTATTACACAGGGTACATTCAAAGTTTTGAAGGCTAAGGATGTAGAGAAAATATTAGAATTAGCGAGGTAACAATTTAAAATGGATGTATTAATAGAAAAAGATAAAGATATTTATGATTTAGAAATATTTAATGTAATTAGAAGTGCATTTAATCAAGAAGATGAAGCTATATTAGTAGAGAGAATTAAAAAAGAAAGTTCATTCTATATATCTTATGTAGCTAAAGTTGATAATAAAGTTGTTGGACATATTATGATTAGTCCAATGTTATTGGATGATAAAGAAGTTGTTTTAGCTTTAGCGCCAGTTAGTGTTCTAGAAGAATATTCAGAACATGGTATTGGGGCAATGTTAATTAAAAAAGCATTATCAGATGCATCACAAGTAGAAGATTATCTTTTTATAACAGTACTTGGTAGTGATCATTACTATAATAGATTTGGCTTTGAAGCATATGATAGTAAAGTATTTGAAATACCTTTTGATATTGATGAAAGATTTTTTCAAATCTTAGAAACACAAAAAGGAAATCTAGAAGGATTAAGTGGCTCATTAACTTATCCTGAATACTTTAATTTATAATTATTCTAAGCAAATCAAAAGACAGTTAGAATTTATTAAGTTATACTTGAGTTAGATAAAGAAATAAATAAACAATGAAAGGTTGATTTAATATGAAAAAATTTGAATTAGAAAAAATAGGATATGAGTATAATGCTCTTGAACCATATATTGATGCTTTAACAATGGAAATTCACCATTCTAAACATCATCAAGCGTACGCTAATAACTTCAATGCTTCTCTAGAAGGATTTGAAGATAAAGTTGAAGGTTTAAGTGCAGAGCAGATTATTGCTAGAGTAGAAGAGTTAATTCCAGCTGATAAAAGGCAAGCTGTAATTAATAATGGTGGAGGATATATTAATCATAATTTATATTTCTCAATTCTTGGAAAAGCTAATCCACAACCAGAAGGTAAATTATTAGAATTAATTAATGAAGCTTTTGGATCATATGATGGATTTAAAGAAAAGTTTGCTCAAGCTGGAGCTACTCAATTTGGTTCAGGATGGGCTTGGTTGGTAGTTAATAATGGAAAATTAGAAATAGTTAAAAGTGCTAATCAAGATTCTCCATTAACTCAAGGAAAAACTCCAATTCTTGGAATGGATGTTTGGGAACATGCATACTACCTAAACTACCAAAATAAACGTCCTGAGTATATCGAAAACTTCTTTAAAGTAATTGACTGGAAGAAAGTAGAAGCTCTATATAATAATATTTAATTATTAAAGCCACTTACAAAAGTGGCTTTTTTTGTTATAATATTATATGGGAGTGAAATTTATGGAAAATGTACTAGTATTAAGTCACAAGTTAATTGCGATATACCTAATGGTAATTATCGGTTTTTTTGTTTCGAAAAATAAAGCAATAGGTGAATATGCAAATGATACAATATCGCTTATTTTAAATAAGGTAGCTTTACCAATGCTTATTTTAGCAACCTATGCTAGAATTTCATTAACTAAAGAAACGATAATTAATGCTGGTATTGTTATATGTGCTGCATTATTAGTTTATCTTTTAAATTATGGTACGGCTCGATTTTTCGGGAAAATATTTAAGTTTGAAGAGGATCGTAAAGTAGTTCTAATTAATGGTATGGTTCATGCAAATACAGCATTCCTTGCCTTTCCATTACTTTTTCAAGTCTTTGGTGAAGAGGGATTATTCTATGGGACAATGTTTTATTTAGCCGATAATCTATTGTTATTTAGTATTGGTATTAAAAGGCTTAAACCTAAAGATGGCACTAAAAATAAACTTGCACCAGTAACAATTGCATTACTTTTTAGTATAGTAATGATGATTGTATGTAATTTAATTGGCTTTGATATGTCTACGACTGTTTTCTATGATGCAGCTAATGATATTGGTGCAACAACAACACCACTAGCTTTTATTTTCCTAGGTATGATTATTCAACAATCTAATCTAAAAGAAATATTTATGAATAAGGTAGTTATGTTTTTAATGGTAATTAAAATGATTATAATTCCATTTATTATAATAATGTTATTGTATTTCTCAAATTTAAATTTAAGTGTACTAATAATGCTTACCATTGTAATACAATCACTTATGCCACCCTATTCTAGCCTTCTAGCAATGGCTTATGAATATAAGAGGGATATAGAACTAGCCACATCTTTAGTAGTGCTAGGCCATATCTTTGCCTTAATAACAATACCTGTGCTATTCTTATATGCAAACTTTTTATTTAAATAAGACTTAATCTAAGGATTAAGTTTTTAATTTCTTTAATATAAATGATATACTTTAAGTATAAGAGGTGAGGATATGGATGTATATATCAGATTAATAAATAAAACAGAAGATTATATAAATAATCATTTAGATGAAAATATCACTTTAGATGATTTAGCACAAAATATTCATCTTTCAAAGTATCACTTTCATCGTATCTATACTAAATACAGTGATGAAACAATAAAGCAATTTATCATTAGAACTAAAATGGAACGCTCAGCCATCTTTCTTACTACAAGACAAGATTTGAGTATTAGTGAAATAGCTCAACGATATGGTTATAGTGATTCAAGTGCTTATAATAAAGCATTTAAAAGATACTTTAATCTTTCACCAATTGCATTTAGAAAAGCAAGAAATGACAAGAAATAGTAATAGAAGCTATGTTATTCTTTAGATAGGAGGTAGATGAAAATGAAAAAACCAAATATTGAAATTAAAAATAGTGAAATGAAAATTATTTATATTAGATTTAAAGGTACATATAAAGAATTTAGAAAAGAAAGTAGAAAGATGTTTAATGAACTATTCGAGTTTGCTGAAAAGAATGATTTAATTATTGAAGGAGTATCTAAAGTATTAACAATCTATCATGATAATCCATATATAACTGATCAAAAAAACCTAAAGACAAGTGTAGCAATGAGTATAAAGTCTGATGCTAATGTAGTAGAAGAAGGTCGTATTTGTACAATGGATATTGCTGGAAAATATGCAGTTTTACATTATGATATAAAATTAAATGAATATGAAGAAGCATGGCAATATGCTTATCAAGAATGGTTATTTAAAAATGATGAAATTAAAGCAAGAGATGATTTTCCATTTGAATTGTATGTAAATGAACCACCTAAAAACTATAAAGATTCAAGTCTAACTGATATCTATATACCAGTAGAATAAAGATATTTGATACAAGAAAAGCTCTTTTAATAAGAGCTTTTTAGTTTATATATCATATTATTTTAATTAGAATAACTTTATTATTCTTATATTACAATTAATGAAAGCCACTTTCTAACAATTATAATATTCTTTTATCTTATTGATTAATCCTTCTTGAGTAGACTCATCAGCTTCAATATCAACATTAATACCATGTTCTCTTAATGCAATTGTTGTATAAGGACCAATTGAAGCAATCTTCTTAGAATCTAATAATTCATACTTATAGTGAATATTATTTAAGAATGATTCAACACCACTAGAACTAAAGAAACAAACAACATTACTATTGTTTAATTGTTCAACTAGATTAACATAATCATTAAATAAACTAGCTGTATCATAAGTAATACATAGTTCAAGTTTATTTTCTAAACGTCTTTGCCATCTTTCTAAATCAAGTTTAGTTTTAGTTGAACCAATAATTAAAATTGATTCACTAGGATATTGCTTAGTTGTTTCTTCAAGTAACATAGCCATATTATATACCTTAGGCATTAAATCAATATTAATTCCATGAGCATTTAAAGCTACTTTAGTCTTAGTTCCTACTGTACCTATAATTTTCTTTGAAAAATCATAAGTTCCATATTGATTTAAAAATGTATTAACTCCATTTACTGAATTAAATAGTATAATATCATAATTATCTAAATCTAATTTGTCATTAATAATTTCAGCTATTTCAATTTGAGGAGCTGATAAACTATTAAAGTTATAATCACTAGCTTGTTGTTCAAATGAATTAAAGTGTTTAGACTCTCTTGTAGATAATAGAGTTAATTTATGATCCATGTTAAACCATTCACCTTTCTCTTTAAGACTAACTACATCACCAACGATAATTATTGCAGGGGATTTAATTCGTTCCATAATATCAGTATTTAAGATTTCATCAAATGATGTAATAATTGTTCTTTGATCTTGAGTTGTAGCATTCTCAACAAAAGCAACAGGTGTATTTAAGGCCTTACCTTCATTTACTAAGTTTTGTGCTATCTCTTTACTATTTCTAATTGACATGAAGAAGATTAAAGTACCTTCTAATTGAGCAATAGTTTTATAATCTAGGATATCAGTATTATTTTTGCCATGACCACTAAAGATATGAATACTACTAGAGTGATTTCTATCAGTTAATGGAATTCCACTATAAGAACTAGCTCCAATAAAACTAGAAACACCTGGAACTACTTCAAAATCAATATTGTATTTTTTAAGAGCTTGAACTTCTTCAAAACCTCTACCAAAGATGAATGGATCACCTGATTTAAGTCTAACTACATTTTGATGTTCAAATGCAGCATTTATCATTTGTTCATTAATAAGTGATTGTGATAAACCTTTAGAATGATTATCTTTTCCAACATATATTAATTTACAATTATCACTAATCTTTTCTAATACTTCATTAGATATTAATCTATCATATAAGATGCAATCAGCATTTGCGATTTTTTCTTGTGCTTTAATTGTTAGTAATTCATAATTTCCAGGACCAGATCCAACTAAATAAACTTTACCTTTATTTTTAGTATATTGATTTTTAATTTGATTAGACAAACGATAAGCTATTGCTTCTTGTTCATAAGTATAACCTTCAACATAACCATCATATCTTACACCCTCATAATAATACATACCTTTAAACATAATTCGATTTTCAAAGATAGTAGCATTACAACCCATTGGAGTAGTACAACCACCATCAAATACTTGAGAGAATGTTCTTTCAACTTTAGCTTTTAATGTTGTATTTTCTTCTTTTAATTGTTCAATTAATTCAAGAATAAATTTATCATTCTTTCTAGTTTCTAAACAAAGAATACCTTGTCCAGCACTTGAAATCATTTCATCATCATTAAATAGATGAGTTATTAGATGTTCGTAGTTAGCACGCTTAAGACCAGCAGCAGCTAAAATAATAGCATCATATTCTTCATTCTCTAATTTTTTAAGTCTTGTTTCAATATTACCTCTTATAACTCTAACATCAAAATCATCTCTTAAATCTTTAATTTGAAGCTCTCTTCTAAGTGCTGATGTTCCAATGATTGCATTTTTAGGCAAATCAGCAATTGAATCATATTTAAATGAAACTAATGCATCTCTTTCATCTTCTTGATTTACATAACCAGCAATACATAGTTCATGATGAAAATCAGTTGGCATATCTTTTAGGGAATGTACAGCAATATCAATTGAACAATCTAATAAAGAATTTTCTAGTTCAGTAGTAAATAAACCTTTTAAAGACTCTTGTGAAGTCTTCCAGTTTATATCCATTCTTTGATCTCCAGTTGTTGATAAAGGTACAATCTCTATTTCAATATTATTGTTTAGTTCTAATAGTTGATCTTTGATAATATTTGCTTGAATTTGAGCAAGGTTACTAGCTCGTGCTCCAATAACTATTTTTTTCAT
>JAVWHL010000004.1:0-41259 GCA_036640095.1 Erysipelotrichales bacterium
TTATGGCATTAATTATTTCTGCAATAATGGTTGCTTTAATAGGCGGTGTTCCTGCTAGTACAATTCCTTCAATTATTACTGATGGTTTTGGAACAACATTAGGATCAATTGGTATTATAATTGGTCTTGGAGTTATTTTAGGTCAGATATTTGAAAAGTCTGGAGCAGCTGAAAGAATGGCTCTAGTCTTTATTAAGATATTTGGTAAAGGTAGAGAAAACATTGCTTTAGCAGTAACAGGATTTATTGTATCAATTCCAGTATTCTGTGATTCAGCATTTATTATTTTATTTCCAATTGCACGTGCTATTTCTGAAAAGACTAGAAAGAATTTAATTGTTTTATCTGGAGCACTAGCATTAGGTTTAGTATTAACACATTCATTAGTGCCTCCTACACCAGGTCCTCTAGCAGCAGCTAAGGAATTTAATGTTGATTTAGGTTTAATGATAATCGTGGGTGTTTTAATTGCAATACCAGGATTAATTGCTGGTATGTTATATGTAAAATGGTTTGGAAACAATAAATTTTATTTAGCTCCAGTAGGAGATGGTGAACAACGTACAACAATTAGAGAAAAAGAAAATTTAAATGCGATTAACCTAGATGAAAAAAGAGATGATTTACCATCTGCTTTCCTTTCATTCTTACCAATCTTATTACCAATCGTTTTAATTTTATTTAATAACTTAGTAAGTGCTAATATCATTCCACTTTCTAAAACAGTAAGTGAATATGTTGCATTTTTAGGTCACCCAGTAGTTGCTGTTACAATTGGTACAGTAGTTGCAATATATACATTAGCACTTAAATTTACTCGTAAAGAAGTTTTAGCTGATATGGATGCTGGTATTAAATCAGCAGGTATTATCCTTCTTGTAACAGGTGGAGGAGGGGCTCTAGGTCAAGTAATTAAAACTACAGGACTAGGAGAATATCTTGCACAAAATTTATCTGAGTTTGGAATTCCTTTAATAATACTACCATTTGTTATTGCAACAATTGTTCGTTTTATTCAAGGTTCGGGTACAGTTGCTATTATTACTGCTTCAAGTATTAGTGCTCCAATTATTTTAGCTGCAAATGCTAGTGGAGCTGGAGTGAATACTACTTTAGCAGCGCTTGCTGCATGTGTTGGTAGTTTATTCTTTAGTTATTTCAATGATTCATACTTCCACGTTGTTAATAGGGTAACAGGAATTGATGATAGTAAAATTCAGATGAAATTCTGGTCAATGACTACTACAGTTGCTTGGGCAACTTCAGGAATTTGTTTATTTATTCTTTCATTATTCATCTAAAATGTCTATAATAGATTAAGAGGTGAGGTAATTGAAAAATGCACGACATAAAAAGATTTTAAATGTTTTATTAGAAAATGAAAAGGTAACTATTGATGAGCTTGCTGATTTATTTGAAGTTTCAACAATGACTATAAGAAGAGATTTAGATACATTACAAGACAATGGGTTTCTAACAAGATATTATGGTGGAGCTAAAGTAAATAAAGTTGTTCTTCAAGAATTATCATTTAAAATAAAAAGTGAAGAAAACATTGATGTTAAACGAAAAATAGCACAATATGCTTTTTCAATTATAGATGCTAAATCAAGTATTTATTTAGATGCTGGTACAACTACATATGAATTAGCTAAGCTTCTAGCTGGAGCTAGTGGTCATACAATTATTACATGTGATCTTCAAATAGCTTCTCTACTAGCTAACTCTAATAATGATATATATTGTGTTGGAGGACTTGTAGAAACAGCTACTAAATCGCTTAGTGGGACATATGCACTAGATTTATTAAAAAGAATAAACATTGATATATGTTTTTTATCTACTAACTCAATCTCTAATAATTTAGAAATTGAAACTTCAAGTGAGTCTAAGGGATTTGTTAAAGAATACTTATTATCACTTGATATTAATAGTGTATTATTAGTGGATTCATCTAAGTTTATAAAGAAATCATTATTTAAAATAGCGCCTTTAGGTTCATTTGATTATATTATTAGTGATTACCAATTTAATAAAGAAGAAGCAAAACTCTTAAAAAATAGTGAAATAATAAATATTGATTAAAAAGAAAAAGCCTTAGTAGAGATGTTTACTAAGGCTTTCACTTATCTAAACCATTGACAAATTACGATAATATGGTACGATATTGTATATATTTTATGTAAAAAGAAGGAGAACTTATATGGATTTAGAACCAGGGTCCATTCAGCAGATACTATTTATTATAGTATTAATTATAATTAATGCTTTTTTTTCAGCTGCTGAATTGGCAATTGTATCAGTAAATAAAAACAAAATAGAGACTTTAGCTTCAAAGGATGATAAGAATGCTAAAATATTAGTTGGACTTATGAAAGACCACAATCGTTTCTTATCAACTATTCAAGTTGGTATTACCTTAGCAGGGTTTCTATCATCAGCATTCGCTGCTTCAAAATTATCAGGACCATTAGAAGAGCTATTTAGAAACTTAAATGTTCCTGCTGCTAGTACTTTAGCAATATTTATAGTAACATTGATACTATCTTATTTTACTCTAGTATTTGGAGAGCTAATACCTAAACGTATTGCATTACAAAAATCAGAGTTTATAGCATTGAAATCAGCACGTGTTATTAATGTGTGTGCGAAGATTTCAGCACCATTTGTTAAGATATTATCATTGTCTACAAATTTCTTTATGAGATTATTAAAAATAGATACTAAAGAAATAGAAGAACAAGTAACTGAAGAAGAAATATCTTCTTTATTAGAAGTAGGCCAAAAACAAGGTTTATTCAATGAATCAGAAAAAGAAATGATTGAAGGTATTTTTAGTTTTGATGATTTAATTGCTAAAGATATTATGACATCAAGAAAAAATGCTTTTTTCATTGATATCGATAAACCATTTACAGAATACTATGAAGAAATATTTGAAAACATGTATTCTAGAATTCCTATATATAAAGATGATATAGATAATATTGTTGGTGTATTATATTTAAAAGATTTAATGCGTAAATCATATGAAATAGGGTATCAAAATATCGTTTTAGAAGATATTATGCAAGAACCTTATTTTATATCTGAACGTAAACAAGTTGATGTTCTATTAAAAGAGCTTCAAGAAAATAAAACTCATATGGCAATTCTTGTTGATGAATACGGTACTGTATCAGGTATTGTAACAATTGAAGATGTTATTGAAGAAATTGTTGGTGAGATTGAAGATGAATTTGATAAATATGATGAGATAATTAAAATTAATGATAGTAATTATTATGTAAAAGGATATGTTACTATCTCCGATTTAAATGATGCTTTAGATATTGAATTAAATGATCAATCAGATGATTATGATACAGTAGCAGGTCTTATTATTGAAACATTAGGAGATTTGCCTGATGAAGAAGGAGAAAGCGTTCTAGAAATAGAAGGTATCACCTTTACAATACTTAAGATTGAAGATAATCGTATAGAATTAGTTAAGGTTACAAAATAATAAACAAAAAAAAGAACCCTGAGCAAAGGTTCTTTTTTATTATATGTAATAACTTCCTATGGTATTTGGTATATAATAGAGAGCATTTTTTTTGAGCGTATTTAAATAAAAAATACCTACAATAATTAGCTGTAGGTATACAAAATCAACGTAGTAATTTTTGTCATACCCCAGGACTGATACAATAAGGTAGGTCTACTGGCTTAGATTCATCTTAACTAATGCCTTCCCAAGTATAACTCAGTGGCCTAGTATTAGTTAATCCTCTTTACAGTTGCTGGGACAGCTCTAGCATTAAACTAGATTCCCTTTTAAGTTTTAAAAACACCTTATTCGTTATTACAAATATATATTAACATAAAGAAATGTAACATACAAGATATAAGAATATTTATTTCTTGAACATCTAATGTTTATAAATATGTCTTTTTTAAAAAACACTTGTAAGCGTTTACATTACATGATATAGTAGAGAGGTAAAAATCTAAGATGAGGTGAAATAATGGCAAATTTAAAGTATACATATTTATTTAATCAAGGAAATAGAAGTATGGTTAATTTACTTGGAGGAAAAGGGGCAAACTTAGCTTATATGGCTAATAAAGGCTTACCAGTTCCTCCAGGATTCACTATTACAACACAAGCTTGTAATGACTATTATGCAAATGATTGTATCTTATTTGATGCATTACAAAATCAAATTGACGAATCACTAGCTACAATTGAAGAACTAACTAACAAAGAGTTTGGTGGAAAAGAAAATCCATTACTAGTATCAGTAAGATCTGGGGCTCCAGTTAGTATGCCAGGAATGATGGATACAGTTCTAAATTTAGGTTTAAATGATGAAACAGTTAAAGTTTTAGCTAAGAAAACAAATAACGAGCGTTTTGCATTAGATAGTTATCGTCGTTTTATTCAAATATTCTCAGATGTTGTTCTTGAAATCAGCAGAGATAAATTTGAAGAAAAACTAGATGAAATTAAAAAAGAATTTGGTGCTGTTAATGATTTAGATTTAAATGTAGAAGCTTTAGAAAAAGTTGTGGTTGCATTTAAAGAGATTGTAAAAAAAGAACATGGTCATGATTTCTATCAAGATGTTAGAGTTCAATTGAAAATGGCAATTGAAGCTGTATTCAAGTCATGGCAAAATGATCGTGCTATTATTTATCGTGATTTACATAGTATTTCTCATACTTTAGGAACTGCTGTAAATGTTCAATCAATGGTTTTTGGTAACTTTAGTAATAATAGTGGTACTGGTGTATTATTTACTCGTAACCCAATTACTGGAGATAATGAAATTTTTGGTGAGTACTTAATTAATGCTCAAGGTGAAGATGTTGTTGCTGGAATCAGAACACCAATGCCTATTAGTAAGTTAAGTGAAGAAATGCCAGAAGTGTATAAAGAATTACACCGTATTGTTAAAAATATGGAAATTAGTTATAAAGATATTCAAGATGTTGAGTTTACAATTGAAGATGGTAAATTATACTTCTTACAAACAAGATCTGGAAAAAGAACAGCTATGGCTGCTCTAAAAATAGCAATTGATATGTATGATGAAGGAATTATTGATAAAATTACTGCTTTGACAAGAGTAAATCCTGAACAAGTAGAACAATTACTACATCCATCATTTGATGCAGAAGCTATTAAAGATTTACAACCTATCTCAAAAGGATTACCAGCTTCACCAGGTGCTGCAAATGGACGTATTTATTTAGATGCTAAAACAGTAGCTAAAAAAGTTGAAGAAGGTGAAGAAGCAATTCTTGTAAGACATGAAACTACTCCAGACGATATTGAAGGTATGATTCCAGCTCGTGCTGTAATTACTTCAACTGGTGGTATGACATCACATGCAGCTGTTGTTGCTCGTGGTATGGGTCGTACTTGTATTGTTGGTTGTCAAAATATTGAATTAGACTATGCTAATAGAGAAGTTAAGATTGGTGAAAAAACTTACCAAGAAGGTGATTGGATTTCAGTAGATGGTTCTACTGGTAATATCTATGAAGGTAAGATTGGAACTGAAACAAATGTTGTTCCTGAACAATTTAAAACTTTAATGGAATGGGCTAATGAATATGCTTTAATGGAAGTTAGAGCTAATGTTGATAATCCAGAAGATGCTAAAAAAGCATTAGAATTTGGTGCAACTGGAATTGGACTTTGCCGTACTGAACATATGTTCTTCCAAGAAGATCGTATTTTAGAAATTCAAAGAATGATTATTGCTAATGATTATGAGACAAGAATTCAAGCATTAGATAAATTATATCCATTCCAAAAATCAGATTTCAAAGGTATTTATGAAGTTATGAAAGAATTACCTGTAACAATTAGATTATTAGATCCACCTTTACATGAATTCTTACCTCATACAGATGAAGATGTAGAACGTCTTGCAAATCATTTAGGTGTTGAAAAGAAAACGATTCTTTCACGTGCTAAAGAATTAGAAGAAGTAAACCCAATGTTAGGTCATAGAGGTTGTCGTTTAGCAATTTCTTATCCTGAAATTTATATTATGCAAACACGTGCTATTATTAATGCTGCAATTGAAGTTAATCAAGAATTAGGAATTAATGTAGTTCCACAAATTATGATTCCTTTAGTTGTAAATGCAAATGAGTTAGCAATAATTAGACAATTCTTAGTTAAAGCAATTGAAGAAGAAATTGATAAAGCTAAAGTTAAATTAGAGTATAAAGTTGGTATGATGGCTGAAACTCCAAGAGCTTGTTTAACTACGGATGAATTAGTAGAATTTAGTGATTTCATTTCATTTGGTACAAATGATATTACACAAATGACATTTGGATTCTCAAGAGATGATTTCTCTAAGTTTGCAAATGATTATATGAAAACAAAAGCATTAGCTTTAGATCCGTTTGTTTCTTTAGATGAGCATGGTGCTGGGCGTCTTGTTAAAATGTCTGTTGATGCTGCTAAAAAAGCTAATCCAAATATTAAAGTTGGTATTTGTGGAGAGCATGGTGGAGAGCCAAACTCAATTATCTTATGTTATAAATATGGTTTAGATTATGTATCTTGTTCACCATATCGTATTTCATTAGCTAAATTAGTTATTGCTCAAACTACTGCATTTAAATTATTAAGTGTAAATAATTTTTAGTAAATTAAGTCCTATTTATAAAATAGGGCTTTTTTATTTGTGTAATATTTATTATTTCGCTTTCTTTTAGCCTATAATCATTTATAATAGTCTTGAGTTTTGTTATAATGTAGAATAAGGACAGGTGAAGATATGAAACAAAGAGAATTTGATAAGTGGATTGAATCATATACAATTAATCCCGAAATAAAAGAACAATTATTTATGATGAGTGAATCTCAAAAAGAAGATGCTTTTTCTAAAAATTTAGAGTTTGGTACAGCAGGACTTCGTGGTAAGATTGGACCTGGAAGTAATCGTATGAATCATTATGTTGTAGCAAAAACAACTTTAGGATATATTGCATATTTAAAAGAAAAATATCCGACAATATATGAAAAAGGAATTGCGATTGCATATGATAATCGTAAATTTTCTCAAGAATTTGCATTTCTTGTTGCAAAACTATGTGCTAAAGAACAAATTAAAGTACATATATTTGAAAATTTAAGACCTACTCCACAGTTATCTTTCGCGATTAGAGAATTAGGATGTCTTGGTGGTGTGAATATTACTGCTAGTCATAATCCTAGTGAATATAATGGATATAAGATTTATGATGGTGAAGGTGGGCAAATACTACCGGATGAAGCTAATTTAATAATGGAACATATCGAGAAAATTAAAAATGAACTTGATATAGAAATAGAAAATATTGAAGCAGATGAGAGTTTAATTATTAAATTAGGTAATGAGATGGATGAAAGATTCATTGAAGAGGTACTTAATCATAAGTTATTGGATAATACAATTAGTAAAGATTGTCCAGTTGTATATACCCCACTTCATGGTACTGGTGGGACTATTATTCCAAAAATGCTTGAAAAAGGTAGATATGGAAGTATCTTTACAATTAATACGCAAATGATTCCTGATCCTAATTTCACAACGTGTAAGAGCCCAAATCCGGAGGATATGAATGCTTTTGCACAAGGTATTGAAAAAGCAAATCAGCTGCGTGTTAATTATGTTATTGCAACAGATCCTGATGCTGATCGTGTAGGTGTATGTGTGCGTCGTCACAATCAAGACTTTAAATTATTAACTGGAAATGAGTTAGGCGCATTATTATTACATTACATTTTAGAACAAAGAAGTTTTCAAGGTAAGTTAGCTAGTAATTCATTAATGATTGATACAGTGGTTACTAGTGATTTAGGAAAAGAGATTGCAAAGAAATATGGATTATTCAATATTTCAGTATTAACTGGTTTTAAATACATTGGTAAATTAGTCAATGAGTTTAGAAAAAGTGATGAGTATCAATTTGAATTTGGATATGAAGAAAGTCTTGGGTATTTATCTAGTAGCTATGTTGGGGATAAAGATGCTATTAGTTCAACATTATTAATTGTAGAAATGATTAATTTCTATCATGCTCAAGAAATGACTTTATTAGATGGGTTAAAAGAAATCTATGAAGAATATGGTTATTATCAAAATAAACAAATTTCAATTTCACTTGAACCTACTGTTGCAAGTGATCGTATCAAATTAATCATGGATTATTTTAGAGCTGATGAATTTAATGAAGTGGATGGTTTAGGAGTAACTGATATTTATGATTACTATGAACAAATACACTATACATCAGAAGATCCAATAAAAATTATGTTACCAAAGGAGAATGCATTAAAATTAGTATTGGAAGATGGATGTTGGATAGCAATTAGGCCTTCGGGGACTGAGCCTAAATTGAAATTCTATATTGGAGCGCAAGCTGATACAATTCTTAAAGTACAAGATCGTATTTTAGAATTACAACAATATATCAATCAGACATTAGAAGATTTATTTGAATAAGAAATAATTTACTACTTGGGGGGATAAAAGATGGTAAATATTATTTATAGTTTTAATAAAGAAGTTCATATTCATAGTGGAGATAAAGAAGAAATATACAGGGGACAAAGCTATGAGTATATTAATGAATTATGTATGATGGAAGGTACAACATTAGATGGAAAGATAAAGGCAAGCAAAAGCTTATTACCTGGGTGTAATAAGCTACCTATTTATATTGCTCGCCTTGAAGATTTTCTTATACCATTAGGAGCACCAAAATCAAAAGATTGTATTTGGATTAGTGCTAATAATTATTTAACTTGTTATGAAAAAGATCAAAAATTTTATATTAAGTTTATAGATAAAAGTGTGGTAGAAGTAATCTTTTCAGCTTTTACGATAAAAAAACAGTATTTAAAATATCGTAGACTAAGAAAAAAGATTGAAGAAATGAGGACAAAATATGATTTTTAAAAATGACATCGCTGCTACTATACAAAAATATTTAGATATGATGATTGTTTTTGTCGAGCAGTTTGGCTTTATTGGAGCTATGTTAATGTCGTTTTTAGAAGCTATATTTCCTTCATTACCTTTAGTTGCTATTGCTGGAATAAACACAAAAAACTATGGCATGTTAGGTTTTGTCTTTACATATGTAGGTTCAGTAGTAGGGATGTTGGTTGTCTTTTATGTAATAAGATTTTTTATAACTTCAAGATTTCAAAACTCTAAGTTTTTTAATAAATCAAAAGGTTTTAAGAAGTATTTAGATTGGATTGAAAGAAAAGGTTTTACATCGGTTATGATACTGATGTGCTTTCCTTTCATTCCAACTTCTATTTTAAATTATTCTTGTGCTTTATCTAAAATGCCTAAACGTGAGTTTTTAGTTATCGCAATTGTATCTAGATTTATTTCAATTGCTTTTCTATCTTATTTTGGAGCATCTTTATTGGATTTTATTAAGAGTCCAATGAAAGCGATTATTGCAGTAGTAATAATGATTGTAGTATATATATTCTCTAAGTATTTAGAAAAACGTATTGATACTAGTGAGGAGGCTAAATAATGGAAATGATATTAATTGGTATTATTATCATTCTTTTATTGTTAATAGTTATTTTCTTACAATTAAAAAATAAGCCTTCGACAAATCTTGTGGATGAAATAAAGAATGAAATGCTTATGGAACAAAAGGATAGTTTAAATAACTTAAATCTGGTTCTTGCTAATAATAATGAAAAAGTATTAAGAGAATTAAATACTTTTAAGGTGGATATGGTAAATTCATATGCACAAACTAACCTTAATAGTATTAATGGTTTGAACAAGTATAAAGAAGATGTGATAAAAGAATTAAATGATAGTTTTATTAAGGTAAATGATGTATTAGAATCCAAATTGCATCATATAAATGATAGTTTAACTAAGCAGATGGAAAAGAATTTTTTAAAAAGTGATACTGCTTATGTTGAAATGATAGAGCGTTTAAGCAAGATAGATGAGGCACAAAAAAAGATAGATAATCTTTCAACTAATATAGTCTCTTTACAAGATATCTTGAGTGATAAGAAAGCTCGGGGTGCTTTTGGAGAGGTACAATTAAATAATATAATTAGATCAATATTTGGACCTAGTGAAGAGTATTATAAGATACAGGCTAAACTGTCTAATGGAACAATTGCTGATGCTTTAATAAAAGTTCCAGAGCCTATAGGAGACATTGCTATTGATTCTAAGTTTCCTTTAGAAAGCTATAAAGCTATGGTTGATGGAAGCAGTAGTGATATTCAAATAAAAGAAGCAACTAAGCAATTTAAATTAGATTTAAAGAAACACATTGATGATATTAGTAATAAGTATATAATTCCAATGGAAACAACTAATAGTGCCATACTATTTCTACCAGCGGAAGCTATTTTTGCACAGATTCATGCATATCATTCAGATATTATTGAATATGCTAGCAGTAAAAGGGTTTGGATAACTTCACCGACAACTCTAATGGCAACATTAACATCAATTCAAGCACTAGTTCAAAATATTGAACAAAGCAAGTATGCTAAAATAATACATGAGCATCTTATCAAATTAAATGATGAGTTTACTAGATATGCAACAAGATGGAATGATTTATCAAATCATCTTGATTCAGTAAATAAGGATGCTAAAAATATTCATATAACAACAAAGAAAATATCAGATCGCTTTGATGAAATATCAATGGTTGCATTTGAAAAGAAGGAGGATGATTTAATTGAATATTAAAAAAATGAATGGGAAAAAATTCGTGAGTAAGGTGTTTATGATATTTCTATCAGCACTTATTACTGCGTTTGCACTAAATAACTTCTTTAGTACAAGTGGTTTAATCTCTGGTGGTTTAACAGGGGTTGCATTAATTATTAATAAATTAAGTTCTGGTTTAATACCTTTAGGGGCAGTTCTATTTGGATTGAATATTCCACTAGCGGTTTTAGGATATTTAAAAGTAGGAAAACAATTTACGATGTTCTCTTTCTTACATGTAGCCTTTACATCGCTGCTAGTAACAATCGTGCCACAATTAATCGTCTTAGAAGATGTAATGTTAAATGGTATCATTGGTGGGGTTTTAATGGGACTTGGAACTGGTATGGCTCTAGAAGCGGGTGCAAGTACAGGTGGAACTGATTTTGTTGCACTATATATTTCAGTTAAGAAACAAGTTTCAGCTGGTAAATACATGCTTATCTTAAATGGTATTATTGTATTAATCTCTGCTTACTTCTTTAATGTTGAAATTGCTGTATATACATTAATCTCAATCTTTGTTACTTCTAAAGTAGTAGATGCTATTCATATAAGATACCAACGTGTAACGCTTGCTATTATTACTTCAGAAGGAGAAGAAATCACAAAACAATTAATTGAAAATGGTGATCATGGTGTTACAATTTTAAATGGTCGCGGAGGATATTCTCACAATGAACGTGATTTCCTATATACAGTCGTATCAACATATGAGATGACTGATATAAAAGAAATGATATTTGATATTGATAAGAATGCATTTGTTAATGTTACACACTCACAAGATGTGTATGGATACTTTGAAACATCTAAATATGACTAAAAAACGATTTTGTGTACATTCACGTTTACAAATAATTAAATTACTATATAATGTAAAGTAACAATAGAACTATGAAAGGTGTGTTTAAAATGAAATATTCAATTAAAGGAAAAAACATTGATGTTACAGAAGCTATTGAAACTTATATCGAGGACAGATTATCTGGTTTAGATAAATACTTCGTTATCGATGAGGATACAATTGCAAAAGTTCTAATTAGAGTTTATGGATCAGATCAAAAAATTGAAACAACAATACCAACTAAACATGGTATTTTAAGAGCTGAGGCTCGTGATAAGGATTTATATGCTGCAATAGATGCTGTAGTTGAAAAATTAGAATCACAAATTAGAAAACAAAAAACAAGACTTAAAAATCATAGAAGTAAAGAAAAATTAGGACATGCACTTAATTTTGAAGCTATTGATACATTAGTAGAACTTCCTCAAGAAATTCTTGATGAAGAAGCTGGTATTGTTAGAACTAAAGAATTAGTTCCAGAAGCTAAAGATATTGATACAGCAATCTTAGAAATGGAAATGTTAAATCATAGTTTCTATATCTTTAGAGATATGGAAACAGAAAATATCAGCGTAATTTACAAACGTAAAGATGGCGGATATGGTTTAATCGAAACAAACTAATAATTTATTAAAGAATGATTGACAAACGTTTATTATAATGTTAATATTGTATAGTGTGGAAAGAAGATTATCTCGCCTGATGGTTTATGACCGTAGGTACATGTCACTAACTATAAATTATTGACAATAGAGTACTCTTTTCACGGAGTACTTTTTTTATATTTTAGATAGGAGGGTTTCAAAATTAGTAAACAAGCGCCAAAGGCAAGAAAACAAGAAGACTTAATTAATGAGAATATTCGCTTTAAGGAAGTATTATTAGTTGATGGAGAAAACCAAACTGTAATGGGTTCTAAAGAAGCTTTAGAAAAAGCATACGAACAGGATCTTGATTTAGTTTGTGTTGCACCAAATGCAAAACCACCAGTTTGTAAGATTATAGACTATGGTAAGTTTAAGTTTGAGGCACAAAAGAAAGCTAAAGAAGCTAAGAAAAATCAAAAAGTTCAAGATACTAAAGAGGTAAGATTATCTCCAGTGATTGATAAACATGATATTGAGACTAAAGTGCGAAACGCTCGTAAGTTTATTGAAAAAGGTGACAAAGTTAAAGTATCAATGCGTTTTAGAGGTCGTCAAATGGCTCATGTTGGACTTGGTAAAGAAGTAATGGCTGAGTTCTTGAAGCAAGTTGAAGACATTGTAAGTGTTGAAAAACAACCTAAGTTAGAAGGTAATAACTTATTTATGTTTATTGCCCCTAAAAAGAAATAGAGCAGGAGGACATAATAATGGCAAAACAAAAAATGAAGTCACACCGTGGATTAGCAAAACGTGTTAAGAAAACAGGTTCTGGTAAACTAAAAAGAGGTCAAGCTTATACATCACATTTAGCACCTCGTAAATCGGTTAAACAAAGAAGACAATTAAGAAAATCATCACTTGTTCATAAAAGTGATTACAAAAGAATTAAATCATTACTTGTAAAATAAGTAGTACTATATAGGAGGAAACAACATGCCAAGAGTAAAAGGTGGAATTACCACTAGAAATAGACGTAAGAAAATCTTAAAATTAGCAAAAGGATATTATGGTTCAAAACATACATTATACCGTACTGCTAACGAACAAGTAATGCGTTCATTAAGATATTCATATAGAGATAGAAAACAAAGAAAAAGAGATTTTAGAAAATTATGGATTGCTAGAATCAATGCAGGGGCTAGAATGCACGATATGTCATATTCTCGCTTAATGTTTGGTTTAAAATGTGCTGGTATTGATATCAATAGAAAAATGTTATCAGAATTAGCTATTCATGATCCAAAAGCTTTCGAACAAATCGTTAACGATGCTAAAAAAGCTATCGAATCAGGTGCTAAACCAGAAGTTAAAGAAGCACCAAAAGCAGTACCAGTTGCTAAAAAAGAAGTTAAGAAAGAAGAAGCAGCTCCAAGCACTGATACTGATTTAAAAGGTATGACTGTAGCGCAACTTAAAAACTTAGCTAAAGAACAAGGTAAAACAGGATATTCAGCACTTAAAAAAGATGAATTAATTGCTTTATTATCATAATTTAGAAGCCAGGATACTCTAGTATTTTGGCTTTTTTTAAATGAAAGGGGACTAATTATGAAATATGATTTAAGTATTTTATCTAAACCACAAGCAGATCTAGATAAAACAATATTAGATAACCATAATATCATAGATGTAAGTACAACAACTAATAAAAGAATACTAGCTTTTCTTGTAGAACTAGGAGAACTAGCAAATGAAACAAGATGCTTTAAATATTGGTCATTAAAAGAAGCTAGTGCTAATGATATAGTTTTAGAAGAATATGTTGATGGAATTCACTTTCTTACTTCACTAACAAATCAATTAGATATGAAACCAACATTTGAAATAGAAACTACTAAAAGAGACTTAAGTGAATTATTTATTGAAATATTTTCATTTGCGAATAAATTAAAAAATGAATTCAACAAAGAAAACTTAGAAGAAATATATAAAGTATATTTAAATTTAGGATTTAACTTAGGTTTTGATAATGATTCAATAGTAGATGCATATTTTAAAAAGAATGAAATTAACTTTAAAAGACAAGAAGATGGATACTAATTTTAATTATCGTGGATATTATATTGTAGTTAATCGCAAAGCAAATAAGAATATCTATTTTAGAATGAGAAGAGATGGAACAATTAGTTTAAACTGTCCATATAATACTAAAGAAAAGCATTTATTATTATATTTAGATGAATTTATTAATAAACTTGAAAATAAGAATTTTAATAATGATTATATTAAATATGAAATTATTGATGGTGGATATATCTACATCTTGGATCATAAATATACATTAAACTATATAAAGAGTGAAAAGGAATATGTAAAGATAGAAGATGATACTTTATATCTTTACCTAAAAGAAGAAGATAATGCTTCTAAAGTTATCGATAAATATTTGAAGCAAGAAGCTACTAAACTGTTTACTCCTTTGTTTGAAGAGATTGTTAATGAATTTAATCATATAGACTTTATTCCAACACTAAAAATTAGAAAGATGACTAGTAAGTTTGGAGTCTGTTTCTATAAAAAAGAAGCAATTACTTTATCGACTATATTAATGCACTATGACTATGATTGTATAAGATATGTCATAGTTCATGAATTAGCACACTTTGTTCATCCTAATCATTCAAAACAATTTTATTATCTAGTAGAAAAATATGTGCCTAATTATAAAGAAATAATGAAGAGATTGCGTGGATATCAATAAGATTAGTCTATATTTGTCTATTGATATTTTTTAATGTAAAATAATATATAATGTAGAGGAGTGTGATGGTGTGAATATAGGAATCTTTACTGATACATATAGTCCAGATATTAATGGAGTAGTTACATCAATAAAACAATTAGAAAATGAGTTAATTAAGAATGGGCATACTGTTTATATAATTACATCATCATCAAATAAAAGTCTTCATAAAGAAGGAAATGTCCTTAGAGTACCAGGAGTTAGTGTTAAGAAACTATATGGCTACAAAGTATCTGGTTTTTATTCTTGGTTTGCTGCTCGTGCTGTAAAGAAATTAAAGCTAGATGTTATCCATGCTCAAACTGAATATGGAATAGGAATCTTTGCTCGAATTATTGCAGCACAGCATGAAACACCGCTTGTATATACTTATCATACAATGATGGAAGACTATACTCATTATGTAACTAAAGTAACAAGAGGTCGCTTTGAAAAACAAGTTAAATCATTCTTAGTTGAATCTTCAAAACTATACGCTGATCGCTGTACTGAACTAATAGTACCCTCATATAAGACTAGTGATGCTATGATTAGATATGGGGTTAAGAATAAGATTAATGTTATTCCTACTGGAATAGATTTATCTAAGTTTGATTCAAATCTATTTAAAGAAAAAGAAATACAAGAACTTAGAAAAGAGTATGGAATTAATGAAAATGATTTTTTAGTTGTATTTATTGGTCGTGTAGCAAGAGAAAAGTCAGTCCATGAGATATTAGAAGCTTTTAATTACATAAAAGGTGAAAAGATTAATAATATTAAATTCTTAGTAGTAGGTGATGGACCTGCACTAAATGATTTAAAAGAATATACTACTAATAATAAATTAGAAGATTATATTAAATTTGTAGGTTCAGTAGATCATACTAGAGTACCTATATTCTATCAATGTGGTAATGTCTTTGTTTCTACTTCTACTAGTGAGACGCAAGGATTAACCTTTATTGAGGCAATGGCATCACATTTACCTGTAATATGTAAGTTTGATACTAATCTAGAAGACTTTGTCTTAGAAGGCAAAACAGGATACTTTATTGAAGATTATAAAGAATTAGCATTAAAATTAATAGAACTATCAAGTATGGATACTAGTGAATATCAATTGATAGCAGACAATGCTCAAGAAATATCTAAAAACTATTCAAGTACAATATTTTATGAAAAGGTGATGATTGTATATGAAAGTGCCATTAAAAACAAAAGAAGAGAATCAGATAAAAATACTGAAAATGCAAAAAACAGACAATTTATATAATGTCTATTTAGATAATGCAACAACAATTTTAGTTGATGAAAATGATATCTTTAATTTTAAGATATATAAAGATAATTATCTTAGTGAAGAAAATATAGCTTACTTAAATGATAAGAATAGTTATTATCACTGTTTAAATGATGCTGTCAACTTAATGAATGCTAAATTTTATGCAAGTAAACAACTTAGTACTAAATTAGAATCTAAAGGTTATAATAAGTATGATATTGAAAGAGTTGTATCTTATTTAGATTCAATTAATCTTGTCGATGATAATGCTTTTTATGATAGTTATGTTGTTTCAAAGGTATCACAGGGTTATGGGCCAATGTATATTAAACATAAATTATATGAATTAGGTATTAATGAAGATGTTTACATCGCATATGAGCAACAATACGATATGTTAAAGAATAAGTATATGAAATTACCATTTAATAAATATAGTAAATCAGTTATTAATAAGAAGTTTAAAGACAAGATGATAAAGCAAGGTTTTAATATTGAAATCATTCAAGAGGTAATTAATAATATTGATGTTGAAGAAAATAGTGATGCAATTAAAGTAGATTATAAAAAACTATATAATAAATATCAAAATAAATATGATAGTATAAAATTGCAGTTTACAATTAAACAAAAGCTAATGCAAAAGGGATATACTAGTATTGAAATAGAACAAGTAATGAAAGAAGGTAAGTTATGAAAAATATTATAGATTTTAAAGAGGGAGAACATATTAGTGGTGTCTATTTAGTAAATGGGGTAACTAAAGGGAAGACTACTAATGGGAGTGATTATTTAAGTATTAAATTACAAGATGCTACTAAAGAAATAGATGCTAAGTTATGGCAAGCTAATAAAGATCAGATGGAAAATATAGTAGCTGGTAAGTTTTTAAATGTAGAGGCTAATGTAATTAAATATAGAGATACTTTGCAATTAAAGGTAGAATCAACAAATATAGTAGAACAAAGTGAAGTTGATATTACTAGGTTTCTAAGAAGTGCGCCTGTTGATACTCAAGACTTAAGAAATGAGTTACAACAATATATTTATGAATTAGATGATAAAATAATTAATTCTGTAGTAACTTCTGTTGTAAAATTATATGATGATCAATTAGTAGAATATCCAGCTGCTTCTAAAATACATCATGCATACCATGGAGGACTTTTATACCATGTAGTTTCTATGCTAAGACTTGCTAAAGCAATAATTGGATTATATCCTGTCTTAAATAAAAATTACTTATATGCTGGAATCATTTTACATGATTTAGGTAAAATAGAAGAATTAAGTGGGGTACTAGCAACCGAGTATACAACTAAAGGTAAATTATTAGGTCATATTTCAATACTTCATGCACAAGTAGCTGCTATTGCAAAAGAGTTAGGATATGAAGATAGTGAACAAGTAATGATATTAGAACATTTAATACTATCACATCATGGTCGTTTAGAGTATGGATCACCGGTATTGCCAATGATAAGAGAAGCTGAAATATTAACGTATATTGATAATATTGATGCACGAATGGATACAATTAATCGAGTTTTAGAAGGTGTTGAACCAGGTAGTTTTGCGCCACGTGAATTCTCATTAGATAATAGAACGTTTTATAAACCAAAGGATCAGTAATACTGGTCTTTTCTTTCTTTAAAGATGGAAGTTTGTTATACTGAAGATGGGAGGTTTTAATATGAAATATGATTTTGATAAAATAATTAAACGTAAAGATACAGATTGTATGAAATGGGACCATATGTATATGATGGATACTCGTGTTAAGGAAGATGCTTTACCTTTATGGGTAGCTGATATGGAATTTGAAGTTGCACATGAAATAGTAGATGCTATTAAAAAACGTGCAGATCATGCAATATTTGGATATACAGCACCAACTAAATCATACTTTGATGCACTTACATCATGGTATAAGAAAAGATTTGATTGGGATATAGATGCTAATACAATTGCGTATGCTCCTGGAGTTGTACCAGCAGTTGGATTTATTATAAATGCATACTCTAATGAAGGTGATGGAATTATTATTCAACCACCAGTATATTATCCATTTGCGAATACAATTAAAAATAATAATAGAAAAATAATTGAGAATGACTTAATTAATGATAATGGTTATTATACAATTGATTTTGATGATTTAAGATTAAAAGCTACTGATCCTAATAATAAAGTAATGTTGTTTTGTACACCACATAATCCAGTAGGACGTGTGTGGACTAAAGAAGAAGTAGAACAAGTAATAAGAATATGTAATGAGACTGATACTATTTTAGTTACAGATGAAATCCATTGTGATTTAATAAGAAAAAATCAAAAACATTATCCTACACTTAGTCTAGCAAAAGATACTTCAAATATCGTTGCATGTGTTGCACCATCTAAAACATTCAACTTAGCTGGTCTTCAAATGTCAGCTATTATAATTGAAGATGAAGAACTAATGGCTAAGTATATGCATGTTATGAAAGATCAATATGCAATTGGAAACTTTCCTCCATTAAGCTTAGAAGCTGTAAAAGCAGCCTATACTTATGGTGAATCTTGGTTAGAACAAGTTATTGATTATATTGATAATAACTTTAAATTTATTGAAACATACTTAAATGAAAACTTAAAAGATGCTAAGTTTTGGCTGCCAGAGGGAACTTATCTAGCATGGTTAGATTTAAGTGCATATGGAGATACTAATAAAATTCAAGAAAGACTAATCGAAGAAGAAAATATGTTAATTGAAAATGGAAATATTTTTGGAGAATCAGGACAAGGATATTTTAGAATCAATGTAGCGTGTCCACAAAGTCAATTAGAAGATTGCTTAAATAGAATTAAAAACGTAGTTCAATAATGAATAGACTATAAGTTAATACTTATAGTCTGTTTTTTCTTTGTATGACTTGCTAATCATCCCTAGTTATGCTAGAATAATGAAAACGAGGAAAGAGATTCTTTTAATATCAAACAATTATAGAGAGCCTTTGGTGCTGCAAAAAGGTATTGTTAATTAAAAGGGAACACTCTGGAGTTTAATAATTGAAATTAGTAGGTTATTACGGTGGTTACGTTAAAACTTTAGAGTGCACTTATAGTAAGTGAATTAGGATGGTACCGCGATTATTTCGTTCCTAAAAAAGGTGCTTTTTTTTATTTAAGAGGAGGAATTAATTATGATAAATAATTATGTTGCAGAAGATGCATTAATAAGTGATTTATATGATAGTTTATTATATAATGATGGCGTTGAATTACAATCGCTAGATACTATATGTTTAGAAGGTTGGATTCGTACAAATAGAGATAATGGTTCAGTTGGTTTTATTTCGCTAAATGATGGGACTTGTTTTAAGTCATGTCAATTAGTATATGATAGTGAAAAACTAACTAATTATGATATGGTAAGTAAGCTTCGTACAGGAAGTGCAATCAAAGTTAAAGGTAAACTAATCTTAACTCCAGATGCTAAGCAACCTTTTGAAGTTAATTGTTTAGAAGTTGAACTAATTTCTGATTGTGAAGAATCATATCCTTTACAAAAGAAAAGACATTCACTTGAATATCTTAGAGAAATACCTCATCTAAGACCAAAGACAAATACGTTTCTTGCTGTAATGAGAGTTCGTTCTGTCTTATCAATGGCTGTACATGAGTTTTTCCAATCACAAGGCTTTGTTTATTTTCATGCTCCTATCATCACATCAAATGATGCAGAAGGTGCTGGAGAAGCATTTATTGTAACTACTCGTGAAGATGGTGATTATGAAAAAGATTTCTTTGGTAAAAAAGCTAGCTTAACAGTATCAGGTCAATTACATGCTGAATCATATGCTCAAACATTTAGAGATACATATACATTTGGTCCTACATTTAGAGCAGAGCAATCAAATACAGCTCGTCATGCATCTGAATTTTGGATGATTGAACCTGAGATTGCATTTGCTGATTTATCTGATAATATGGATCTAATTGAAGATATGGTTAGATATTGTATTGAATATATTTTAAAAACTTGTCCATATGAAATGGAATTCTTTAATCAACATATTGAAAAAGGAATTATAGATAAATTAAAAGCTGTAGTAGATTCTGATTTTGAGAGAATGACTTATACTAAAACAATTGAATTATTAGAACAAGCTGATGTTAAATTTGATTATCCAGTTGAATGGGGAATTGATTTACAAACAGAACATGAAAGATATATATGTGAAAAGATAGTTAAAGGACCAGTTTTTGTAACTGATTATCCAAAAGATATTAAAGCTTTCTACATGCGTGTTAATGAAGATGAAAAAACAGTTGCTGCTTGTGATTTACTAGTTCCAAGTATTGGTGAATTAGTAGGAGGATCACAGCGTGAGGAACGTTATGATGTATTAAAAGCTAAAATGGAAGCTATGGATATACCTGAAGAAGGATTAGAATGGTATTTAGATTTACGTCGTTATGGTGGTGTTAAAACATCTGGATTTGGTCTAGGATTTGAAAGATTTATGATGTATATTACTGGAATGACTAATATTAGAGATGTTCTACCATTCCCTAGAACTCCACATAATTGTAAATTCTAAAATAAAAGCTCGTAACGGGCTTTTTTTATGTTTTAAGAGTGTTAGTTCTTTAATAAATAAGTTAAACATTGTATAATATACTTTGTTATATTATAAAGATAAGGGTGATTTAATGAAAAAACTAGAAGTTATAATAGCTAGCTTTTTAGTATATCTTGCCTTTGTCTTTACATATCTTATTCCAGTAAAGAAGAATCGTGTTAGTATTATTTCTTATTTTAATAGTAATCTAGGATTAGAATTTAATGATATAGTTAATCATTTAGAGGATGATAATATTGAAATTAAGGCAAATCTACATAAGTTTAATAGTAGTCTTAGTGGTAAGTTTTCTTATTTATTTAGTTTTCTATATCAAACATATTTATTTAATACTTCTAGGGTAGTTTTATTAGATGGTAATAATTTTGTTTATTCTAAGATTAAAGTAAAAAAAGGTACTAGTACTATTCAATTGTGGCATGCAAGTGGAGCTATTAAAAAGTTTGGTATGCAAAGTGAGCGTCGTTATGAAATTAAACCTTACGATTATGTTATTGTAGGATCAAATTATTTTAAGGAAGTATTTGCTACTTCACTTAATACTCCTATTGAAAATGTAGTTCCTCTAGGAATTGCCAAAAGTGATTATCTTTTTAATGATAGTTATCTATCTAAAAAAAGAGAAGACTTCTATAATAGATATCCTCATCTTATCAATAAAAAAATCATCTTATATGCACCAACCTTTAGAGGAAGTGGTATTGAAGATATGAATAGTGATTTAAAGATTGATAAGTTTAGAAATAGTTTGAGTGGTGAATATGAGTTATTAGTTAAGGTTCATCCCTTAGTGAATAAGGGCTTAGAAAATATAGAAAACAATGTAAGTAATGAACAATTATATACATTACTTAGTATCAGTGATTATATTATTAGTGATTATTCTGCTTTGATATTTGATGCTATTGCACTAAATAAAGATGTTATAATGTATTTGTATGATTTAGATGAATATACAAATAATAGAGGATTAAGTATTGATATAGATGAAATAGATATATTAAAAGCATATAATGAAGATGAATTAATTCAATTAATAAATAAAAATTGTAGTAAAGATAATAATAAAATTAAAGAAAAATATTTAGAGAAGATGGATGGTCAATCAGCTAAGAGAATAAGCAATTTTATAGTTGATTTGATTAAGGAGGATAAATAGATGTTTAGAAATAGAAAACTTAAGATAACTGTATTACTTTTAACAATCGTTTTATTAGGATTAGCATTAGTAGAAATGAGTGGAATGCTAAAGGTTAAGGAAAATTCAAAAAAACCTGTAATAACAACTGAAAATGTGGGACCTTATACAATACGTGCTGAGCGTACTAAATTACAAGAGGATTTATTACCTAAATTAAAAGAAGCTCTTGATACAAAAAAAGGTAAACCAATTGTTACAGAAGCTAGTAAGTATTTTATTTCTGATTACTTTACTTTAAGAGATAAAAAAACATCTAATATGATTGGTGGAACTGGTTTTGTTTATAAGCCAGTTAAAGAAACATTTAAAACAAATGCTAAAGATAGTTATTATAATGATTTAGGTGCTTTTAAAGAAAATTATGGAAAAGAAAATCTTCCTCTTGTAACAAATGTAAATGTTGAAGGAATAAAAAGAGCTAAGGTTGATAAAACAACATTAAAGAAATCTAAAGATCAAAAAATTATGTCTGTTTTTGATGCAACACTTTCTTGGCAATATGAAGAAAATGATAAACTAGATACATCTAAGATAACAAATAAAATAATCGTTAGATTTGTTAAAGATAATAATAATAATTGGTATGTATATGAATTGATAGGAGCTGAAAATAATGAAGGATAATAGGATAGAGAAACTAGCAAAACAATTAGTTGAATATTCTCTAGATACACAAAAAGCTGAAGTGGTTAGAATCATAGCGCATGATTTTGAATCAAAGCCTTTAGTAAAAGAACTAGTTAAGGCAATTCATAATGTGGGGGCCACTCCATTTGTTGAATTTGTTGATGAAGAAGTTAAAGCTTTAGAAATGATGCAAGCTAATGATAAAAAAATTGAATTAGCAAGTAAATGGGAATTAGAAAAAACTAAAGATATGGATTCAATGATTTTAATTAGAGGTAAATCTAATGATTATGAATTATCTCGTATTCCTCAAGATATAGTAGTTAAAAGTGCTACAGCAAGTAAAGAGGCACAGTATATAAGAGTTAATAAAAGAAAATGGGTATTATTAAACTACCCAACTAATATGTATGCTAACAAGGCTAAAATGGCTTTAGATGACTATGAAGATTTCTTCTATGATGTAATGTTAGTCGACTATGAAAAGATGGCTAAGGATGCAGCTAAACTTAAAGCTGTTATGGATAAAACTGATAAGGTTAGACTAGTAGGACCAGGAACTGATTTAACATTCTCAATTAAAGGTATGGGATCTGTAATATGTGCAGGTGATCGCAATGTACCTGATGGAGAAGTTTATAGTGCACCAATAAAAGATAGTATGAATGGTAGAGTTCAATATAATACTATTACAAGTGCTAATGGTATTGAATTTAATAATGTAGCATTAGAAATTAAAAATGGTAAAATTATTAATGCTAGTTCAACTTTAAATAATGATAAAATTGAAGATGTATTTAATAGTGATGAAGGTGCAAGATACTTTGGAGAATTTGCAATAGGAATTAATCCTATGATTCATAAAGCAGTAGGAGATATCCTTTTTGATGAAAAAATCTATGGTAGTTTTCACTTAACGCCAGGTCAATGCTATGAAGAATGCGATAATGGTAATAATTCAATGATTCATTGGGACTTAGTATGTATTCAAACACCAGAATATGGTGGAGGAGAAATATACTTTGATGATGTGCTAATAAGAAAAGATGGCGATTTTGTTATTGAAGAATTGGAAGATTTAAACATAAAAAAGAACTAAATTAAATTTAGTTCTTTTTATTTTTGAGTAGTTTTACTATTACAATTACAAGCAATACTGCAATCACAAAGGAAAAGAAATTACGTGTAAAATAATTAAAGTATCCCATTCCAAAGTGAGGACTAAAGAATCCAAAGAAGGCAAAGCGACCTATGAATGATAAAATAATAATTCCGATTAATATATATAAGATAACATTTAGAAAATTAGAATTAACTTGTTTATTAGAATATTCTTTTCTTTTACTAGAAAATACTGATTCACTAAATTGATCATTATAACATTTCATATCATCATCTAAAGGTTTCTTATCTTCGTAAACTTTATCATCATTTTCAAATGTTTTAGGTTGTGATTTAGCGATAATATCATCAATTGATCCAACTTCTTTTAAAGCATCTTCCATTGTCTTACCTTTCATAATCATCTTATCAATATCATTACTAACATCTCTTAAGATTGAATATGGATTATTAATCTTTTCTTTTAATAATCTTTTTTCTAATTCTTTTAAATAATCATTCTTATTCATAAGCTCGCCTCCTATTATGTTGTTGGTTCCTTTGAATAACACCCTTAACTGGTTTATAAACAGCTAGGTAGTTGATGAAAATTAAAATTAAAAAGACACTTGAAGATACTAATCCAAATAAGCCTATAGGAAGATTATCAACATTTCCTAGACTAGCTATATTTAAATCATCATTATCATAATTATATTTGTGCATTCCACCACGATGAGAATTCTCAAAAACTAGACCAGGAGTTTCGAATAGTAATGTTTGACAATCATTATTAGTTTTACATATATTAAGTTCTACTTTTTGTGTATTGTTCTCAATTGTTTGATTAATACTTAATTTTGAATCTAAACCAAAATATAGAGTAAATGATACTAGTGAAGCGAAAGCTATAATAAAACAAGTTTGAAAAAACCAATGAACAGCTAAAGCTATATTCCATATCACATTAGTATTTTGTCTTTTAGTGTGATATTTATTCTTATCTAACTCTTGATCACTTTTATCTTTAATATGAATAGCTTTAAAACCAAATTCTTCAACTATCTCTAAAGCTAATATTTCAGGATAACCAATCTTATTTATTACTTCATTAAAATCATTATCAAAATCAATTAATATTTCATCGATGATTTGTTCATAATCTGCAAGTATTTCATATTTATTATTAATCTCATATTCATCTAATGCAATAGAAAGACGAGCGATATATTCAGTTTTATCCATTACTTTTCCTCCTTAATACTATTTGGAATATATTTATTGATTACTTTGTTGATTGTAGAGTAATCATCAATTAATTCTTCCATACGTTGTTGACCTAGATTTGTTAAACGATAATACTTTCTAGTCTTGTTGTTATTTGCTTCCTTCAAATAAGATTCAACATGAGTAGTCTTTTCTAATCGTTGTAATATTAAATAAATAGTACCTTCTTTTACATCTAAGATACTACCTATTTCTTTAGATACTTCATATCCATAACAATCATCTTGATGTAACATCATCAAAATACATAATTCTAGGCTGCCTCGCTTAATTTGTGGATCCATTAATAGTTTTTAGTAGGAAGGATAATCGCAACTACAATGTAAAGTAGTAATGCTGTACCAAAACTAGCAATTGTAAATATAGCATAAATGATTCTCACAATACTTACATCTATATTTAAATATTCAGCTAATCCATTACAAACACCGCTAATCATTTTATTGTATGCTGTTTTATATAATCTTTTTTCCATAATAATCTCCCTTTCTTTTAATATACCTAGTATAACATAGTATGTATAGCTAGGCAATGAAAAAAGAATGTTTTTATACAAAAAATGTATGATAATTGTTCACAAGTTTTATGTGTGTTAGAATTTAATTGGAGATGATAGATATGAACAAAACATATGATTTAAAAACAATTGTATTAAAAATGCAGAAGGCTGAGATAACTGAAAAAGAAGTGTATCTAAAGCTAGCAAATAAAATAAAAAAAGAAGATGATAAGAAAGTTTTACTTAAAATAGCAAATGAAGAAGAGAAACATTACAATATATGGAAAACTTATTCTAATGAAGACATTAAACCAAGTAAAATTAAAGTATGGCTTTATACTTTATTAGGAGTACTTTTTGGGTATACTTTTGCTTTGAAGTTTATGGAGAATAAACAAGATGCATATAATATTGATTCAAATTCAGAGTTTATGTTAGAACTTAAGAAAGAAATACCTGATTTAGATATTATAATAAAAGATGAAGATGAACATGAGCGAGAACTATTGGGCCTTATTAATGAGGAAAAGCTAAATTATGTAGGTTCAATGGTCTTAGGATTAAATGATGCTCTTGTAGAATTTACAGGATCACTTGCTGGTTGGACATTTGCAATGCAGAGTAATGATTTAATAACATTAGCTGGGCTTATAACTGGTATTTCAGCTACGCTTTCAATGGCTTCTTCAGAATATCTTTCATCAAAAAATGAAGGTAAAGATGAACCATTAAAAGCATCAATATATACTGGTATTGCATATTTATTTACAGTAATTATATTAATCCTACCTTATGCATTATTACCAGACGAAAGTTACGTTATTTCGCTATTTATAATGCTTGGACTAGTAATTGTTATAATAGCGGCCTTTAACTTCTATATTTCAGTAGCAAATGATTTATCATTTAAACATAAGTTTAAAGAGATGGCCTTTATCAGCTTAGGAGTAGCTTTAATTTCATTTGTAATAGGTTTACTAGTAAAACAATTCTTAGGAATAGATGTATAAAAATTAAATAAGTATTAACTAAATTGATATTATTCTAATAATATCAATTTTTTCTTTGTAAAGAATATAATAAGAATATTCTAAATTTGTATTTGTTACAAATCACTATTAAGAGATTGATATTATTGTTAAAGTAATGTAAAATATAGGTAAGTAGAGAATAGGAGGACCTTATTTTGACTAGAATAATTGTAATAGAAGATGAGCAGTCATTACAAAGTATCTTAGAATATGATTTAACACAGCATAATTATAAAGTAGACTTAGCTGGAGATGGACTTGAAGGCTTTAATATGGTGAAAGATAATAATTATGAACTTGCTATTGTTGACTGGAGTTTACCGGGTATGGATGGTATAGAAATAATCAAAAAAGTGCGTGAGTTCAATAGTCGAATTAGAATTATAATGCTTAGCGCAAAAGATGAAGAAATGGATATTGTACGTGGTTTAGAAGCAGGTGCTAATGATTATGTAACAAAACCTTTTTCTCCTCGTGAATTATCAGCTCGTATAAAAACGTTACTTAGAGATATTGACCAAAAAGATAACAATATTCAAATTGTCCAAGTAACAGATAGATTATCGATAGATTATCCTAAACGCGATGTATATTTAGATGGAAATATTATAGAACTAACTAAATTAGAATATGACTTATTAACATATCTAGTGGAAAGAAAAAATACAGTTGTTAGTCGTAATCAAATCATGCAACATATTTGGTCTTATGATTATCAAAGCGAGAATCGTGTGATAGATGTTTATATTCATTCATTGAAAAAGAAATTAGATTTAAATGATGAAATTGAGAGTAAAAGAGGTGTTGGATATATTTTTGTTTCATAATGCAAACAATTATATAATACTTAATGCAGTAATAATAAGTGCTGCATTTTTAGTTGTCTTGCTTTTACAAAAAATAAAATACGATAAAAAGGTGGCTAAGGTACTAGATAGTAAAAAGGCAATAGTACAACAGCTTATAAATAGTAGTCCTAATGCTATGGTTATCTTTGATGATAAAAATGAGATTTATGCTAATAATAAAGCAAGTGAGAGAGTATTAAAAAAATTAGTTACTTTTAAAAATGAATTTAAGTTTGTCGCTATATTTGCTCGTAAAGATGAAACTCATTTTGAAAAGAGTATTAAAGTTGATGATCGCTTTTATTATGTTTATTGTGATAAGTTTTATAGTGATGTATTTGATGGATACTCAATAATTTTAATCGATGTTACTTCAATTAAGATACAAAAACAATCTCAGGCATCTTTATATAATAGTGCACTACATGAGTTTAAAACACCTATAAGTGCAATAAAGAGTATTAGTGAATTAATCTTAGATAAACGTATCATTGATAATGAAAAGATGTTAGAGTTTATTGAAATTATAGCGCAAGAAAATGAAAGACTTTTATATATGTTAACAACTTTCTCTAATGATTCTCAATTTAAACCTTCTTATTCTTCTTTTGAATTAGAAAAAGTATTTAATCAATTAAGTGGTGTTTTTTCTAAATATAATAAAAAAGATATTCAATTACAAATTAATACTAATGGTATTACTCAAATCAAACAAGATAAACAAAAGCTTATTCAAATACTAAGTAATCTTTTAGAAAATTCATATAAATATACTAATAAAGGGATTATTATTTTGGATGTGATAAAAAAGGACGATGAACTAACATTTACAATATCAGATACAGGAATTGGTATTAGTAAGAATGATTTAAATAGTGTATTTGAGATGTTCTACCGTTCAAAAGACTCTGGACTATGCGATGGTAGTGGAATAGGCTTAAGCATCGTTAAAGGTCTTGTAGACGTTCTTGGTGGCACAATTAGTATTAGTAGTGAAAAAGATAAAGGAACAAAAGTGATTGTTGTATTAAAGGAGATTAAGTAATGAATGCATTTGATAGTACTGTTATGGAGTTTGTATCAAGCCATCATACACCAATATTAAATTATTTCTTTAGTTTTATTACTAAGCTTGGAGACTTAATGATTGTTTGGATCTTTTTGATTGTAGCTCTCTTTGTTTATCATAAGAAGCTAAAAGAACTAAAATATATTATTCCAATCTTTGCAGTATCATTTTTTGTTAATGATTTTGTGATTAAGAATTTAGTTAAAAGAACTAGACCATATGAACAACATGATTATATTAAGTTATTAATTGAAAGACAATCATCATATTCATTCCCTTCGGGACATAGTATGACATCATTTATGGCTGCAACAGTCTTAGCATACTATTTTCCAAAATATAAATTAGCTTTTTATATACTTGCTACATTAATTGCTTTTTCAAGGGTCTATGTAGGAGTACACTATCCAAGTGATATTATAGCAGGTGCACTAGTAGGGTTTGGATGTGCAATAATTGGTATTAAAATAATGGAAAAAATAAGAACTAAATAAAAGACGCTTCTTCAAAAGAAACGTCTTTTTATTTATCTAAGATATTAAATATTTCATTTACTGTTTTTAATGTATAAGTTGGCATATCTGATTGTTCATCATTTGCATTTATCCAACAAGTATTTATTCCATAATTAGATGCACCTATTATATCAGCACTAAGACGATCACCAATCATTAATGTTTCATCAATAACAAAGTCCTTAATATTAGTAGAAACATAATCAAAGAATTCTTTACTAGGCTTTTCATAACCAATAACCTCTGAAATAAAAATATCTTCAAAGAAATCTATTATTTTTGCATCTTTCATTCTTTTTAACTGCGTTATTTCTAGCCCATTAGTAGCTGCAAAAATACGATAATCTTCTTTATATAATCTTTCTAAAGTTTGATAAGCACCATCTAACATATAATGACTATCGTCTAAAAGATTGCGATATTCTTCCTCTACTTTAGCACCATCTATATCAATATTAAATATATTAAAGAATTCAATAAATCTTTCTACTATTATTTCATCCTTAGTTTTATTTCCAAACTCTAATTGTGCCCATAAAGCAGAATTAATTTTTTTATATGCATCAATATTTTCTTGTGTATCTTCTACATTGTATCTCTTAAAGATTTCCTTTAATGATTCTTCTTCAGTTCTAGAAAAATCTAATAAAGTATCATCTAAATCAAACATAAGAATTTTATATTTTCTCATAAAATCACCTCAACAACTAGTATAACATTTTTGGGAAAAAAGAGGAAATAAGTTAAGTGTAAATGACAACATAATAAATGTAAGTTGTCACAATACAATACATGTGAGGTGATAAATATGAATGTAAGAGAATATGCAAAAGAAAACTGCAATACTTTAAAAAGGGATTTAGTGCGCATCTATGAATTCCATCCCGTATTTAATTTAAAAGAAGTTTACGTAGAATTAGTTAAAATATCTTATTGCTTAAAAAGTGAACAACCACGTGCTGAAGTATCAGATGTCTTTAGAGGAATAACCCTTTGTAATGGTAATGAGGAGATTAGTACACTTTCAAACATTCTTAGACACTAAACTAGGTGTATGTTATAATGTAAAAAAAGTATGGGAGGTACTAAGATGCGTGAAATAAAGGCTTTTGGACCAGAAATAATAGATGAATATACCACTCTTGCGTACAATACATATCCTAGTTTTAAAGACTATAGTGAAGAGGGTATTAATGAATTTAAAGAGCTAGTTTTAATCAGAATGAATGATTCAAATACGCAATACTACGGAATGTTTGATAATGGTGAATTAATTGGTGCAGTACGATATATTGAGTTTGATATGAATCTATATAATAAGATGATAAGAAGCGCTGGAATTGCATCACTAGCAGTAAAACTAAATCATAAAAAACAAAGAATTGCTAAAGAGTTAATTGATTTTCTTGAAGACTTAATGTTAGAAAGAAATATCGTAGTTTCCATGTTATTGCCATTTAGATTAGACTTCTATAAAAAGATGGGTTATGGTTTTGGAACTAAAATGAATCGCTATCGATTTAATCCAATGAACTTACCTAAAGATACTCAAGAAAGTAAAATTAAACTTATTGAAAGAGATGATTTAGGTGGTGTCTTTGCTTGCTATAACAAGTATATGAATAAGACTCATGGAATGTTAAATAAAATGGATGAAGAGATATTTGAATATGAAACTAATCCTCAAAATCTCATAGTTGCTAACTATGAAAATGATGAAATAGATGGATATATCTTAATGGAATTTGTTAATGGTAAAGATGACAACTATACAATTAATCATTTATATATTAAAGAATTTATCTATAATTCAATTGATTCACAAAGAAAGCTTTTGGAGTTTGTAAGAAAACAAGCTGATCAAGTACAAATAGTTATCTTTGATACATTGGATGATAGCTTTTCTTATTTAATTGATAACCCTGCAAGCGATTCAAATAATTATATCCCTTTTGGTTATTTAGAAACTAATACACAAGCAATAGGGAATATGTATAAGATATTAGATGTAAAAAAAGCCTTAGAGGAACATATTGCTAAGAGTTATAATAATGTAGATACAAAATATCGTCTAATTATTCAAGAGGATAGTAATGATCAAGAACTTGTGGTAAATCATGATAGTGGTTCTATTAATCTAAACTCTACAGAATATGATTATACTATTAAGATGCATATTAGGGATTATACAGTCTTATTATTAGGGTGTACTAATGCTCAATCATTATTTAATTTAGGACTATTAGAAATTGATAATCCGAAATATTTAAAAGAATTTGATTTAGCATATTATAGTTCAAAGAAACCAATAAATAATACAGATTTCTAAAAAAAAGGATGTTAAACATCCTTTTTAATTATGCTTTATTTAAACTTTTCTTTAACCAATCTTTTCCTTCAGTAAGTCGTGCAACCATTACTGTAGAAATTGTTTGCCCAGTTGCATTAAGTAGTGTAGCTGGAATATCCATGATAGTTGCTAGTATCATAAGTATACCTAGGTTTGACATTGGTAAACCTAATAACGAAAGCATTAATATTTCACCAGTAGCGCCACCACTTGGTATTGCTCCAACAACTACACCAGCAAGTAAGGCAATACCAATAATCATAAACATATTACCGATACCCGTAACAGACATGTCATACATTCCCATAATAAATACGATTTTTACAATACCACTAATTACAGAACCATCTTTATGAATGTTTGTACCTAAAGGAACAGCTGTTTCTGCAATATCATCAGGTACACCCATTCTTTTTGTGTTTACGATACTTACTGGAATACATGCTGCACTTGATGAAGTTGCGATTGCTGTTAAAGAAGGTTCAACATTATTTTTCCAAAAGACTTTAACAACTGGCATACCACCACTTAGATAAGCATAGATACTAAATACAATAAAAAAGTAGAATACTGTAATCAACATATATAAGATAAAGGCATGAATAAATCCTGATATTAAAGAAGAACCAAGTGATCCAATAGTATAGGCAAAGTATGAACCAAGTCCTAGTGGTGCAAGTTTCATTACATAACTAATGATTTTTAGAATAACATCAGAACCTGATTGTAGCCAATCTGCCATAGCTTGACCTTTCTCTTTTAAAGATGTAGTAGCTACTCCAAAAGCAACAGTAAAGATAATTAATGGTAATAAACTACCTTTATCAAATAGTAATTTAAAGTCTCCAACACTAAATGTATTAACTATCATTTCTCCAATTGATAGTGCTTGTGTTTCTTCAACTGCTGGTGCAAGAGATTTGATTGTCTCTATATCAGAGTTTCCTAATGGATTATAGATTAAAGCTCCAAAGTATCCAATAAAGGCACTAACTACAATAGTAAACAAGAATACAATAATACAATTTTTCAAGATATTACCAATTCTTCCCATCTCTTTAGAACTAGCAATTGCAGAACTAATACTAAAGAATACTAGAGGAACAATTGTTATAAACATTAAGTTTAAAAATAAATCCCCAATTGGTTTTACAATGGCAGTCTTTTCTCCAAAAACAACTCCACATACTCCACCAATTATTACAGCTCCAAGTAATATTAATGAAGAACCATAGTTTTTAATAATGTTTTTCATAAATTTCTCTCCCTTTCAAATGATATTAGATAAATTGATATCTGATATAAATATCATATCATAAGATAAAAAAACTAATATATATAAATCCTTACATTTATATCAAATATCGCTTTAATAGGATATTTTGAATACATATCTTTGTATGATATAATATATTTATTAAATTAAGGAGCGATAAAATGAGTAAAATACCTAATTGTCCAAAATGTAATAGTGAATACGTATATGAAGATGGATTAATGTTTGTTTGTCCTGAATGTGCATATGAGTGGTCAATGGAAGAGATAGCTGGAGAAGATGAAGTAGTATTTAAAGATGCTAATGGAAATGCCTTAGTTGATGGCGATGATGTAATAGTAATTAAAGATTTAAAGGTTAAAGGAAGTTCTAATGCTATTAAGAAGGGTACTAAAGTTAAAAACATCAAATTAAAAGAAGGTAATCATGATATAGATTGTCGTATCGAAGGATTTGGTGCTATGGAACTTAAGTCTGAATTTGTAAAGAAAGCATAATGAATATTAAAGGATTAAATGCCTTTCAATTAAAAGTAATAGCACTAATAACGATGACTATCGATCACATTGGAGTTTTTATTTTTCCTGATGTTGAGTTTTTACGTATTATAGGTAGAATATCATTTGTTATTTTTGCTTTTTTTATTGGTAATGCATTTATATATACTAAAAATAGAAAGAAGTTTGCAATTCAACTTTCTTTAGTAGCATTAATCTTTGAAATAGTGCTTTTCATTTTAAATGTGAATACATCGTCCAGTATCTTTTTAACATTAGCACTTGGCTATAATTTAATCTATGTTGTCCATGAAAGAAAGTATTGGCTAGCAATACCTATTTTAATAATTCCATACTTCTATAATGTAGATTATTCATATTATGGGATCTTGCTTGTATATGCAGGTTATTATTTCCATGATAATAAAATTGTTTACTTATTAATTAATATTGCTCTATGTATGGTATTTACTACTTTTAGTAATATAAGTTTAATTCAATACTATTCTATTATCGGTTGTGTTTTGTTATTGTTCTATAATGAAAAAGAAGGATTTAAGCTAAAATATTTCTTTTATTTATACTATCCATTGCACATTATATTACTAAGTACATTATCATACTATATAAGTTTTGCTTAACTTTTGATATTGTTTGTTTTCATTTCTAATCTATCGTATAATTAGTTTAATATTGAAAGAGAGATGTGAGATAATGAATGAATTAGTAGTAGAAGCATTAATTGAAATTCCTCATGGAAGTCAAAATAAATATGAAGTAGATAAAAAAAATGATCGAATTATTCTAGATCGTCCTTTATATTCTGCAATGTTATATCCAGGTGAATATGGATATATTGAAAATACTTTAGCTAGAGATAATGATCCTATTGATATTTTAGTATTTAACTCTTTTCCAACTTTTCCAGGTTGTGTAATTGAATCACGTGTTATTGGAATGCTTGAAATGGAAGATGCTGGTGAAGAGGATGTCAAGTTGATAGCTGTTTCTAATAGAGATCCACGCTTCAATCATGTGCAAACTTTGGATGATTTACCACCTCATTACTTAGTTGAGGTAAGACATTTCTTTGATACATATAAAGAACTGCAAGATAAAAAAGTCATTACAGGAGAATGGTTAGGTATAGAAGAAGCTAAATCTTATCTAGATGATGCGATTGAAAGATTTAAAAAGTAGAAATCAAACATAAGTTTGATTTTTTATTTCATTGTTAAAGAATACCCCCAGATAGTCTGGGGGTTCAAAGGTAGCTTTAGCGATGTAATAGAAAAAGACCTCCAACGTAGTATAATAAGTTTGCGGCCTGCAAACTGCAAACAAATACGAAGGAGGTTGTCTAATGAAAGACATTAATAGTTTATCACATACAAAATGGAATTGTAAATATCACGTGGTATTTGCACCAAAATACAGAAGGCAAGTGTTTTACGGTAGTAAAAAAGAAGAAATAGGTGCAATACTCAGAGAGTTATGTGAGTGGAAAAAAGTTAGAATAATTGAAGCCGAAGTATGTCCTGATCATATTCATATGTTAATAGAAATCCCACCCAAAATGAGTGTATCAAGTTTTATGGGATTTTTAAAAGGAAAGAGTAGCTTGATAATATATGATAGATGGGGAAATATGAAATATAAGTATAGGAGCAGACAGTTTTGGTGTAGGGGATATTACGTAGATACAGTTGGCAAAAACACAAAGAAAATAAAGGAATATATAGCAAATCAGTTGAAAGAGGATAAAGTATCACAACAAATGGAATTAGAGTTAGAGGACCCGTTTACGGGTAGCAAGAGATAAATGCGTGAGCAGGTCGTATGCGCTGTGAAGCGCAGCAGGTATTACAGGGCTATGCCCGCAAAAGAAAAACCACCAGCTATGCTGGTGGATATTTATTTAGGGGGAAGTTTATGAAAGAATTTAATGAATATACAAAGCTATTTTCGTCTTTGTTTATTATTAGTATGTTCACTTTTGGTGGTGGTTTTGTAATTGTTCCTATGATGCAAAAGAAATTTGTTGAAGAACTAGGCTGGATTGAACAAGAAGAGATGATTGACATGGTTGCTATTTCACAGGGTGCTCCTGGTGTTATTAGTATCAATGCATCAATTATACTAGGACGCCACTTAGCTGGCTTTAAAGGCTCTATAATAGCTGCTCTAGCAACTATTACGCCACCATTTATTATTATGAGTTTAATCTCTCATTTCTATCCGTTTTTTAGTAATAATGAATTAATGCAATTCGTCTTAAAAGGTATGCAAAGTGTAGTAGGGGCAATTATTATATCAGTCGCAATCTCAATGCTTTTAGATATTACTAAGACTAATAAAGTCTATAGTATTAGTATTTTTGTTATTGCATTTGTATTGAGCTTTATTTTTAATATTAATGTAATGTATATTGTTATTGCTTCATTAGTTATTTCAATTTTAAGATATTTAATAATTGGAGGTAATAATAATGGTACTTCTTAAATTATTTTTTAGCTTTCTTAATATTGGCTTATTTAGCTTTGGAGGAGGATATGCAGCAATTCCTTTGATAAAAGAGGCTGTTGTAAATCAACATGGCTGGATATCATTAAATGAATTATCTAATATTATTGCAATTTCGAGCTTAACTCCAGGGCCAGTTGGAATTAATAGTGCAATTTTTATTGGGAGGCAAATAGGTGGTTTTGCTGGTTCTTGTGTAGCTACACTTGCATTTATCATCCCTTCATTTATTATTGTTTCTTTTTTAGCTCACTTCTATTCTAAATATAAACAAATCAATCTAATGCAAGCACTTATAGGAGGGCTTCGCCCTGCAATAGTTGCAATAATACTGGGAGCTGGTTTAACTATATTCTTAAATGCAGTCCCTAGTTTAAATTATGCAATTGATTATATACAAATTCTATTATTTATTGGAGCATTTTATTTAGCTTTCTTTAAAAAGATATCACCAATAAAAATATTTATTCTAACAATTTTTATAAATATTCTTTTATATTATATAATGACATAAAAAAAGCATCTTCATTTAGAAGATGCTTTTTACTACCATTTACCTTTAGCAATATGATTTTCTATTTCAGCTTTAACCATTTGTTTGATTTCCCATGCTTTATCATTAGCATATGTAAACCCTTTAACACATGAAGGATCTAAATCAATTTCAACACCTTCATAGCATAGCTCAGCTATTTTCATAGTTAAAACATCTAATTCCATTAAGATATCATTTGTTCTTTCAGAATCATAAACTTTTTCAGCTTGTTCTTCAGTTAATTCTACAAATTCACTTGCAGGAGCGCCACACTTTAAGCAAGCTTCTTCAATACTTTCTGCTTCAACCATATTATTACATACTTTACATTTAAATAATTTCATAGTAAAAATCTCCTTTTTTTAATATATCTAAATTATAGCATAATCTAATAAAAAGGCTAGTTAATACATAACTTATTTAGCCTTCTTTTCTTTCGCACTGAGATTTTCTATACTTAAGTGATATACTGCAGTAAACTTCTTCGACATTTCAAAGTTTTCTTCAAATTTATCCATATCATTAGGTAAATACTTAATACATAAAGCTTCAAGAGCTTCTCTTTTAATTTCATCATCTTCAATAAATTCTATTTTTCCATATACAATTACACTTTGAAAATACGTAGTGAAATTCTTTGCATAGATTGGTTGTGTTTTACCAACACATGAAAATGATACTTGATTATTCAATTTAAAGTTATCCATCTTATATCCACTTAATGCACTATGAAAATATAAATATTTATCTACTAATACAAAAGAAATTGGTATACCATATGGTTCATGTTCATCATTTATCATTGAAAGAGTACCATATTCACATTCTTTTAATACTTCTAATGCTTGATCATATTCCATGATACGATCTCTTCTTCTAATTTCTTTTCTCATACTTAGTCCTCCTAAAAATCTATATTATTTGGATCATCCCAAGTATCTAAATCATCAACATTACTAATAATATTAACTTCTTCTTTTGTAAGATTAAAATCAAAAATATCCTTGTTATCCATGATTCGTTTAGGAGTTATTGATTTTGGTAATGCAACAAATCCCTTTTGATAACACCATCTTAAAACTACTTGTGCAATAGTTTTTTGATGCTTATGAGCAATTTTTTCTAGTTCCTTAATACCAAATACTAAACCTCTAGAAAAAGGGCTATATGCCTCTAATATGATGTCATTTGAATTACAAAAAGCAACAACATCTTCTTGAACAACACCAGGACACAATCTTAATTGGTTTACCATTGGTTTGATACGAGCATTTTTACTTAGAGCATCTAAATGTTCCACTAAGAAATTACTAACTCCAATAGCTTTAATCTTACCTTCAAGATATAAATCTTCCATTGCTTGCCATACTTGAGAATTTCTTCTTTGCCAACTATTTTGATATTTTATAGGGCGTGGCCAATGAATTAAATATAAATCTATATAATCTAAGCCTAGCTTTTCTAATGATTCATTAAATGCAGCTATTGTCTCATCATAAGTACCAAAATCATTCCAAAGTTTTGTGCAAACAAATAGATCATCTCTATTTATTTTAGAATCTTTGATAGCTTTACCTATAATAGCTTCATTTTGATAATCATGAGCAGTATCAATATGATAATAACCATTCTCAAGTGCATATCTAACACTTTCATACACATCTTCTGATTTCCATGTTCCTAGCCCCATATAAGGAATCTTAGTTCCATTACTTAAAGTCCATCCATTTTTGATTGAATCCATATTCTCACCCCTTAATATTTATAAAAAAAGTGAATATTACAATGTAATAATCCACTTTTTCTTTTATTTAATAATGTTCTTGTTTACATACTGAGAAGTAAATAAGCTTAAGATACCACCATATTTAAGTTTAAACTTAATAGTATCCCCAACTTTATAATTTGCCTCAGGTTTTATCTCTAGAATTGTATGATCAGAACTAGAACCAAGTATATTTACATTATCATCAAGTGGAATTATATCATCTTCACTTACATCCTGACGCCCAATTGCGACAATAGCTCGCTGATGAACACCAATATCTACATATTCAACTGTTTCACCAAATGCATTTACTCCTAATTTTCCAATAGGGTAAGATGGTTTCTCTTTTAACTCAATAATTTGAGCTTCAAGAATAAACGCATCATGATGCATATTTGGTAATAATTTTGAATAGGATGTTTCCATACCACTTACAATTGTATCACCAATTCTAAGATTTGTAATGCCTTTTGGTATTTCTTTTTCAAAATGTAGATAAATTGAAGAGGAATTTCCTCCAGAAACTACAGGTAATTCAATGTTATATTCTTTTTCTATATTTTCTTTTATACTTAATAATAATTCTAGAGTATCTCTAGTTGGTATTACAGACCCATAACATGTGACATTAAGACCTAAACCAACAAGATTAATGTTTTTATATTTTAATATCTCACCAACAAAAGCAATATAATCACTATCAAACATAATTCCTTCTCTTAAATCACCAACATCAATCATTAAAATGATTTCATGTGTTGTTTGATGTCTAGTACATGCTTCATCAATTAATTTAATAGTTGAAATTTCAGAGTTTAACGAGCGATCAGCATACTGTACCAACTCATCAACTTCATCATGCATAGGCAAACGTAGTTGCATTGTTTTAGCATCTGGATACATTTCTTTTATTGATTTTAAATTCTTAATACGTGAATCAGCAAAATGTCTTACATTTCCCTCATATAACTTTTTAATTAAAGGAGGGAAAGCACTATGTACTTTTGTAACAACATATACTTCATCTAAATACGATAATTCATCATATAGATAATTAACATTATCCATAACTTTGTCTAAATTAATATTTATTCTTGGAAACATTGTTATGACTCCCTTATATTAAGTGATTCTTTCATGATATTAATAGCAGCTTTTTTATTTATTCGAGAAATAATACCTGCATTAGCCATGATATACTCACTGTCTTTAAGAATTTTAACTTGATCTTGTGGCAATAATTTCATTTCAGCATTTCTTGTAAAGATATCTTGAATTAAGATTTCAGTACGAGGTAATTTAGTAAGAGCTCCACCTGTTAAAATAACATATTGAACACTTGTTAAGTCTTTACCCTCTGCCATTTTCTTAGCACCACTTATCGTATATAAATTACGATAATCTCCTGAGTGTCTTAAAATAGATACTTCAGAAGCATGCTCACACATTAAGCGAGCGAATTCTTTTTCCAAATCCGTTTCAGGAATGGGTTTAATATTATTGAAAAGGTCATTAACTTCTTCAACACTAATATTTAGCTTTGTAGCCATATCTTTATGGTTCATATTTTCAAATACATTTTTTGCATTTACATATAATCCTAAGTCACCTTCAACAGTACGTTTAGCTTCAGGCTCAGGATTGATTAGAATTCTTGAAATTTCTTCAGAACCTGCAGTTACAGAATGAATATCAGTAGTAGCACCACCAACATCAATTGCAACTAAATCTCCTAATTCTTCTTTAAGCACTTTAGCAGCTTCCATAACAGCACCTGGAGTAGGGATAATATGTTCTTTAACCATTGATCTGATTTTAGACATACCCTTAGCCTTAGTTATATGTTTTTCAAATGTATCATGAATAATTTTGCGAACTGGCTCAACATTCAATACATCTATTTGTGGATATACATTTTCAGTGATTGTAACTAAGTCTTCAACACCATAGTGTTCAGCTAAGAATTGAACATCACCTTGATTAGCAATATTACCACAATAGATAATTGGAATATTAAGTTTAAGTTCTAAAATATTTTTAAGGTTTGTAAGTGCAGTATCTTTTTCACCGTAATCAACCCCACCAGCTACTAATATAATATTTGGTGGTTCTTTAACTAAACGCATTAAATCGATTTCGTTCATAATACCAGCTGTGATGTACTTAACATTAGAACCGGCACCTAAAGCGGCCTCTTTGGCCGCTTTAGCTGTCATTTCATATACAAGTCCATGAACACTCATCTGTAATCCACCTGCAGCAGATGATGTAGCAAGTAATTCATCATATTCAAGCTCATCAATATCTAAAATTCTTTTTAAATCATTGATTGCTTCATTAAGACCAATATTGACATCATCTTCTGCAATAGTAGTGCGATACTGTCCTTGTCCAATATATTTAGGTTCGTCCGTATTAAGTTTATCAAAAGCACTTACAACTGTAGTTGTACTTCCAATTTCTGCAACTAATACGTCAACTTTCATATTATTTACCTTCTTTTTCCTCTAATGCTTTAACTATTGCTGTTGCAACGTGAACACCTTTTGTTCCACGTCCAAATGCTGCATCAACACCATTTTGGATTGCAATTTCAGGAGTTACTTGAGTACCACCAGCTAAAATAACTAGTTTATCTCTAACACCTTTTTCTGTAGCATAGTCGCATAATTTTTTAATGTTTTTATAGTGAATATCATCATGAGAGATAATAGTTGAGATTAAAATTGCTTGTGCATTTAACTCAATTGCAGCATCAACCATTTTTTCGATTGGTACTGAAGTTCCCATATATTCATAAGTGATACCAAATCTTTCAATACCACCATGTTTAATATCAATGATTTCACGAAGACCAACTGAATGCTCATCTTCACCAATTGTTCCAGCTACAACTTTAACTGGATGTTTTTCGATAAATGCTGAAATTTCTTCATCACTCATCATTTCTGGTTCTTCTGGAATGTGAAGAGTATCAATATCAATATCAAATGTTACTTTACCTTTGAATTGAACTCTTGTTCCTTCTGAAGGGTGAAGTACTTCTGTATGAATTACCTCAACATCTTCAAGACCCATTCTATGTCCTGTTTCTAAAGCAGCTGCTTGTGCAATCATTTTAGAAGTAGGGTAGAATAAATCGATAGCAATGATACCATCACCCATCCACTCAACTTCAGGAGCTAATAAGTTTGTATCGCGGTATTTTGCTGTTTCTTCTAAACGAACATTTAC
>JAVWHL010000005.1:0-40343 GCA_036640095.1 Erysipelotrichales bacterium
AAATTACTAGTCAAGTATTCGGTAAAGCATTAGAACAATATTTAATGGAAAACCCTAATATTGCTAAAATGATTGTTGATAAGTCATTAATGGCTCAACAAGCTAGAATAGCGGCTAAAAAAGCACGTGAACTTACAAGACGTAAAGGTGCTTTAGATGTAGCTAGTTTACCTGGTAAGTTATCTGATTGTTCATCAAAAGATGCTACTATATCAGAATTATACATAGTCGAAGGGGATTCTGCTGGTGGTTCAGCAAAACAAGGTCGTGATAATAATACACAAGCGATCTTACCATTACGTGGAAAAATTATTAATGTTGAAAAAGCTCGTATTGATAGAGTATTTGCTAATGAAGAAATAAGATCTATGATTACTGCTCTTGGTACTGGAATTAGTGAAGAATTTGATATTGAAAAAGCACGTTATCATAAAGTAGTAATAATGACCGATGCCGATGTAGATGGAAGTCATATTAGAACTTTATTATTAACTTTCTTCTATCGCTTTATGAGACCATTAATTGAATATGGATACCTATATATAGCTCAACCACCTTTATATAAGGCAGAGCAAGGAAAAAATATTGAATATGTTTATGATGAAGACGAATTAGAAACTGCAAAAAATAAAATGGATGTATCTAAAAAGATTAATGTACAAAGATACAAAGGTCTTGGAGAGATGAATCCAGATCAATTATGGGAAACAACAATGAATCCAGAAAATAGAATTTTACTTCAAGTTACTATGGATGATGCTTTAGAAGCAGATACTGTCTTTGAAATGCTGATGGGTGATGATGTATTACCACGTCGTGAGTTTATTCAAGACAACGCTGTATATGTTAAAAATTTAGATGTTTAGGGGTGAATTGCATGGATGAGAAAACATATGATAAAATAGTTGGCATTAATATTGCCAATGAAATGAGAACTTCGTTTCTAGCTTATTCAATGTCAGTTATTGTAAGTCGTGCTTTACCTGATGTTAGAGACGGATTAAAACCTGTACATCGTCGTATTATTTTTGCGATGAATAATCTACACCTATATGCTGATCGCCAATATCGTAAGTCAGCAACTGTTGTAGGGGAAGTACTAGGTAAGTATCACCCACATGGTGATTCAAGTGTATACGATGCAATGGTAAGAATGGCACAGGATTTTAGTTATCGCTATCCTCTTGTGATAGGGCAAGGTAACTTTGGTTCTATAGAGGGTGATGGAGCTGCTGCAATGCGTTATACAGAGGCTAAGATGTCTAAGTATGCAATGAATATTATTGATGGTATTGATGAAGATACAATTGATTTTCAAGAAAACTACGATGGACGTGAAAAAGAGCCAGTAGTAATGCCAGCTCGTTTTCCAAACTTACTTGCTAATGGTTCAACTGGTATCGCAGTTGGTATGGCAACAAATATACCTCCACATAACTTAAGTGAGCTTATTGATGGATTACTAGCAATGGTAGAAAATCCTGATATCAGTATTGCAGAGTTAAATGAAAATTACATCTTTGGACCTGATTTTCCCACTGGTGCATTAATTTTAGGTAAATCAGGTATTAGAAAAGCCTTTGAAACTGGACGTGGTTCAGTAATGATGAGAGCTAGAACTGATATTGAAACTTTAAAAAATGGAAGACAAAGAATAATAGTTACTGAAATTCCTTTCCAAGTTAACTTATCAACAATGATTCAAAAAATTGCTGATTTAGTTAACGAAAAAAGAATTGAAGGAATAAGTGATCTTAGAAATGAATCTAATAGAAATGGTATTAGAATTGTTATTGAATTAAAAAGAAATGCTAATGCTGAAGTTATACTTAACCAACTATTTAAATTAACTTCATTACAATCATCATTTAGTGTAAATTCATTATCATTAGTTAATGGTCAACCTAAACTATTAAATATAAAAGAGATGCTTCAATTATATTTAAAACATCAAGTTGAGATTATCGAAAGACGTACTAAATTTAGATTAGATAAAGCTGAAGCTAGGGCCCATATATTAGAAGGTTTACAGATTGCTTTAGATAATATAGATGAAGTAGTTAGAATAATAAGGAATGCTGATAATGATGCAGATGCTAGTGCCAAATTAAGCGAAAAATTTGGATTAACTGATATTCAAACTAAAGCAATATTAGATATGAGATTAGCACGTTTAACAGGATTAGCTAGAGAAAAACTAGATGCAGAATTATCTGAATTACATATTCAAATTGCAGAACTTAAAGCTATACTGGCTTCTCATACAAGAGTATTAGAGATCATTGTAGAAGAATTAACAGCTGTGAAAGAAAAACTTGGAGACAGAAGAAGATCTGAAATTATCTTTGGATCATTTGATTTAGAAGACGAAGATTTAATTCCAGAAGAAGACGTATTAATTACAATAACTAATAATGGTTATATAAAACGTTTACCAGAAGATACTTATAGAATTCAAAATAGAGGTGGACGTGGAGTTAAAGGTATGGAGACTAACGAGAATGATGATGTAGATCAAATGATAATGATGTCTACACATGATTACTTATTAGCATTTTCTAATCTAGGAAAAGTATACCGAATTAAAGGTTACCAGGTTCCAGAATTCTCAAGACAATCTAAAGGACTTCCTGTTGTTAACTTATTATCTTTAGAAGAAGAGGAATACATTCAAACATTAGTTAAAGTTAATGATTTCTCTGAAGATAAATATATGTTCTTTACTACAGCTAAAGGAATAGTAAAACGTGTTAAATTATCTGAGTTTGAATCAATCAGACAAAATGGTAAGATTGCTATTAGCTTAAATGAAAATGATGAACTATTCCAAGTTAAGTTAACTGATGGAGCTTCAGAAATATTTATTGGATCAAGCAATGGTAAACTTGTAAGATTTGATGAAGAAGACGTTAGAGTTATGGGACGTAATGCATCTGGAGTTAAAGGGATGACTTTAGAAGCAAACGCTACTGTGGTTGGCTTAGCTACTTCATTAGAAGGAAATAAACTTCTAGTAATAAGTGAATATGGTTATGGTAAGATGTCAGATGTTGATGAATACCGTAAATCTAAGCGTGGAGCTAAAGGTGTTAAGACAATTAATATTACCGATAAAAACGGTTCACTAATGTGTCTTAGAGCAGTAAATGGATGTGAAGATGCTATTATAGCTACTAGTTCAGGTATTGTAATAAGAGTTTCACTAGAACAAGTTAGCCAAGTAGGGCGTAATAGTATTGGAGTAAGAATTATTAAGGTTGATGATGATCATACAGTATCAACTTTAAGTATCTTAGATCCTGCTAAAGAATGCGAACAAGAGACAGCAACTCAACAAGAAGCTGAATAAACAAAAATAAGAATGTACGAGAGTATATTCTTATTTTTTAAAGGAGATAATATATGTTCTCAATAATAATACCATGCTATAATGGAGAGAAAACTATAATAAGATGCCTAGAGAGTATTACTATTCAAACCTCTAGTGAATATGAAATAATTATAATAAATGATGGTTCGACTGATAACAGTAAATTGATTATAGAAGAATTCATAAATGATAATCCAGAAGTTGATATTACCTTAGAAAATACAGATAATTACGGACATGGACCAGCACGTAACTTAGGAGTAAGTCTTGCTAAGTATGATTATATTTGGTTTGTAGATGCTGATGATTTTATTTTCAGTGAAAAGCACCATACTGAAATAGAAGATGCAAAACGTGATATACTTAGTAATAACTATCCTGATATTTATATATTTAGTGTCTTTGAAACTGATTTTCACAATAGAAAAAAAATATGGCACTTTACTAAAGAGGATAAACTAACAACAATTAAGAAGAGTCCGCAGTTAGTGTTTAAACAAAATTGGGTATGGAACAAAGTTATTAAAAAGTCATTCCTTGTAGATACTAATGCTAAGTTTAGAAGTATAATGATGTTTGAAGATATATATTATATGATGCCATTATATTATAAGGCTAATACTATCTATATAACTAGGGATATAAAGTACGCATATGTGAAGCATGATGAAGCTTTAACAGCATCTTTCTCAAACTTTAAGTCCTATCCAAAAGCATTGTTATATGAATTATTAACATTTATTAAGATTTTATTTAAGAGAGTTTGACAATAGTATTTATTTATTTTATAATAGATATACTTATACAAAAAACGTTGATTAGGAGTAAGTAAATATTGATTCTACTAAAGAGAGCTAGGTATGCTGGGAACTAGTGTAGATAGATACTGAAATCAGCCTAGGAGTGAATAGTTGAAGTAATAGTATTCTATTCCGGTTACAATACCGTTACAATTGATAAGATTTGTTTCACGTGAAACAAATGAACTAGGGTGGCACCACGACTACTTCGTCCCTTCAGAGGATAGAAGTGGTCTTTTTTATTTATATAGAAAGGTAGTGAAGAAGAATGTTAGATATTAAAGTATTAAGAGAAAACACAGAAGAAATTATTAACAAGTTAAATACAAGAGGTGGAGACTTCTCTTATTTAAATGAGACTGTACAATATGATGAGCAAAGGAGAACATTAGTTGCAGAAGTTGAAGAGTATAAACAATTTAGAAATGAGAAGTCTAAACTTATTGGTCAATATAAAAGAGATGGTAAAGATACATCTGAAATTATGGCAGAAGTAGATAAATACGCAGATAATATTAGTGCATTAGACGAAAGAATACATGAATTAGAAACTAAAATTTATACTGCATTAGCAGAAACTCCAAATGTTCCACGTGAAACAATTACAGTTGGAACAGATGAAGACTCTAACTTATGTTTAAGACAAATTGGAGAACCACGCAAATTCAATTTTGAACCAAAACCACATTATGAAGTAGCAGAAGGTTTAGATATTATTGATTTTGAAAGAGCATCTAAACTATCTGGAAGTAGATTTGCGTTATATAAAGGTATGGGAGCAAGATTAGAAAGAGCTTTAATTGCTTATATGCTCGATGTTCAAGTTGATGAACATGGATTTACAGAATATATCCCTCCATTTATGGTAAATACAAAAGCTATGTTTGGTACTGGACAACTTCCAAAATTTGAAGAAGATATGTTTGGACTAAGAAATAGTGATCTATGGATGATTCCAACTTCTGAAGTTCCATTAACAAATATGTATGCTGATGAAGTATTACAAAATCCAACATTCCCAATGAAATTTACTTCTTATACTCCATGCTTTAGACAAGAAGCTGGATCAGCAGGAAGAGATACAAGAGGATTAATTAGATTGCATCAATTTAATAAAGTTGAGATGGTTATGTATGCACATCCAGATAAATCATATGAGGCATTAGATTTATTAACTGGATATGCAGAAAATATTTTATCTAAACTAGGACTTCCATATCAAGTAATGGAACTATGTACTGGAGATATTGGGTTTAGTGCTGCATGTACAAATGATTTAGAAGTATGGATGCCAGGTTTTGATGTTTATCGTGAGATAAGTAGTTGTTCAAACTGTTTAGATTTCCAAGCACGTAGAGCTAATATTAAGTTTAAAAATGCAGAAGGTAAAACAGCATTTGTTCACACATTGAATGGTTCAGGAGTTGCGGTAGGTAGAGCCTTTGCAGCAATCTTAGAAAACTATCAAGAAGCAGATGGAAGCGTTACTATTCCTGAAGTATTAGTACCATATATGGGTGGAGTAACTAAAATCGAGAAAAAATAACTAAAAAGCCTTTAAGAGGCTTTTTTTTATAGAAATCTTGTGTATTTTATCATATAATTCTTTTCATAGGGTGTTAAATATTGTACAATAGTAAATATAATTAAGGAGTGAAAATATGCTAGAATACAGAATAGGACAATCTACTGATATCCATCAACTAGAAGAGTCTTATAGCTTAGTTATAGGTGGAGTTAATATTGAACATCATAAAGGTTGTGTAGCACATAGCGATGGAGATATATTAGTTCATGCTATTGGTGAATCGATACTAGGAGCATTATGTCTAGGTGATTTAGGTACTCATTTTAGTGATACAGATCCTTTAAACAAAGATAGATCATCACTAGAAATGCTTGAAGAGATATATACAATAATGAAAAGTGAAGGTTATATTATCAATAATATAGATTCACTTATTTTAATTGAAGAGCCTAAAATGAAAAAATATGCGAGTGAGATGAAAGAGAACATTTCTAAAATATTGCATATAGATATTAATCAAATAAATATAAAAGCAACTCGAGGAGAGAAAATTGGTTTTGTAGGTAGAAAGGAAGGAGTCGTAGCACAAGCAGTTACGATGTTGAAAAAAGATGTTTAAAAATAATATATTTAATGGAATAGCAATTTTTATTGTTATAGGATATGGAATAATGATGTATTTTTCCATGCAGACTGGATATAGTGAGGCAATGTTGTTTGGGACTACTAAAGAGTTAACTATAGATTCTCATCAATACTATAGAATATTTACAAGTACGATAGCACATGGTGGATTACCTCATTTATTTATGAATATGGTAGCATTATCATCACTAGGTAGTACAGTTATTTATTTCACTAATGAGAAGTTTTCTTTGTTTACATTTATTGCTGCAGCTTTAATTTGTGGAGTAGTTACTTCATTTCAAACTGATGCACTTACAGTAGGGGCTAGTGGTGCAATATATGGATTATTTGGTATATTAATCTATTTTGCTATTAAGCAACATAGAATGGGATATAGTGGCATGTTAAAACAGTTAGGGCCCATTATACTTATAAATGTTTTTATTTCATTTATGCCAGATATTAGTTTTGTTGGTCATGCTACAGGACTTATCGTTGGTCTTGTATGTTCATATATTTATGATAAAAAGCATAGTAGATCATTCTACTAGAGAAAAGGAGAGTATGAGTATTTATGGATAGAAAAGTTAGAGTAAGATATGCACCTAGTCCAACAGGTCATTTGCATATTGGTGGGGCACGTACTGCATTATTTAATTATTTATTTGCAAAGCATTACGATGGAGATTTTATTTTTAGGTTAGAGGATACTGATATTGACAGAAATATCGAAGGTGGAGAGGCTTCTCAATTAGATAATTTATCATGGTTAGGAATTATACCTGATGAATCACCACTTAAACCTGGAAAATATGGTCCTTATCGTCAAACAGAGAAATTAGATGTATATCGCGAATATGCACAAAAACTAATCGATATGGGCTTAGCATATGAGTGTTATTGTACAAGTGAAGAATTAGATGCATCACGCAAGAAACAAGAATCAGAAGGTAAGTTTTCATTTAGATATGAAAAAACTTGTTTAAATTTAAGTGAAGAACAAAAAGCTAAGTACAAAGAAGAAGGAAGAATTCCTTCAATAAGATTTAATGTAGATGAGAATAAAGTATATACTTGGTATGATATTGTTCGTGGTGAAATAAGTGTAGCTGGTAAAGACATTTCAGATTGGGTTATTATTAAGTCAAATGGAATTGCTACTTATAACTTCTGTGTTAGTATTGATGATGCACAAATGGAAATATCTCATGTATTTAGAGGTGAAGAACATATCTCAAATACACCAAAACAAATGATGATTTACGAATCATTAGGACTACAAGCGCCAAGTTTTGGACATCTTACATTAATTGTAAATGAAGAGAGAAAGAAACTATCTAAAAGAGATGAAACTATCATGCAATTCATTTCACAATATAAGGAAGAAGGTTATCTTCCAGAAGCGATGTTTAATTTCTTTAGTTTACTTGGTTGGTCACCAGAAGGTGAAGATGAAATATTTACTAAAGATGAAATAATTAAATTATTTGATGAAACTAGATTATCTAAATCACCATCAATGTTTGATAAAGGTAAACTACACTGGATTAATAATCACTATATCAAGGAATTAGAAGAAGACAAACTACAAGCACTTTGCTTACCATTCATGGAAAAAGAATTTGATTTATTAAATAAATCTGATGAGTGGAAAAAGGATATTTTAGAATTATTTAAACCACAATTAAATTATGGACTAGAGATTATAGAACTAGTTAGACCATTCTTTGAAGAATATCAATTAGAAGAAGCAGATATTGAGTTTTTAAAAGAAACTGATTCAAAAGAATTACTTGAAACAATAATAATTGGTTTTGAAGAACTAAGTGAATTTAAAGCTACAGATATTAAAGAAGTAATAATGACTAGTGGAAAAGAACTTGGAAAAAAAGGTAAAAATTTATTTATGCCTGCAAGACTTGCTATATCATCTAAAAGAAGTGGGGCGGACTTAGCTACAGTTGCACAACTAATAGGTAAAGAAGAAAGTATCAATAATATCAAGAAAGCAATTGAAACTTTATAATGAGATTAGATAAATATTTACAAGTAAGTCGTATTATAAAAAGAAGAGCTGTAGCAAAAGAAATTGTTGCTAAAAACAGAGTAAAGGTAAATGATAATATTGCAAAGCCTTCTACTAAGCTTAAAATTGATGATATTATGGAAATTGGTTTTGGGGATATGAAGTTAATAATTAAAGTCTTAGAATTAAATGATAAGACAAAAAAAGAAGATGCTTATAAAATGTATGAAATAATAGAGAAAGTAGAGGAGTAAGCATGGAAGAATTAGAACTATCAAGAACTAAAAGTAAGCGAAGAATAAAAATTGTTGAAACAGCATATGAAATGTTTATTGAAAATGGAATATCTTCAACTTCAATGAATGATGTTGCAGAACAATGTGGAATTACACGTAGAACAATTTATAATTATTTTGAATCCAAAAATGATTTATTAAATTACCTTATGTTAGAAAAAACTGAGAAAGTAGATCCTGATTTTCATTTAACTTTTGATGAAAGTCTTTCGGGAGTGGAAAATCTTAGAAAAGTATTACAAATTAACTTTGAAAGTTATTATAAACATATGAAAGATTTTTTATTTATAACACAGGTTAGGACAGAATTAAGCTATCGCTTAAATAAAAGATTGAATGATCCAAGATCATATAAGATGCATCAAGCATTTATCTCTGAAATTGAAGAAGTAATAAAAAGAGGACAAGATGATGGAACTATAAAAAAATTAGATTTAGATCCTCATTCTATAGCTAGAATGTTATATCAATCACTATATGGTTATCTTTCAAATATAACTATTGGTGTAGAAGTAGAGAAAGAAAAGTATGATCGTAAGTGTAAAGATTTTGAGTTTATGATCGTAGAATTTTTAGAAAGTAAATAAGAAGTATTTAATATTTTCTTATGCTATAATAAAATATAGGAGGATTGATATATATGATAAAATATAAATGTAGTATTTGCGGGCATATGCAAGATCACAAAGGTAACTGTGAATTATGTGGTGCAGATGTAAGTAAAATGGTAGAAGTAGAAGTAAATAATGAAGAATTAGTTTGGGCTGCTGAACATGAATTAGGTGTTGCAAAAGGTGTAGATCCTGAAATTTATGAAGGACTATTAAAATGTTTTAATGCTGAAATCACAGAAGTAGGAATGTACCTTGCAATGGCAAGACAAGCGTATCGTGAAGGATATCCTGAAATTGCTGAAGTATTAAAAAACATCGCATGGGAAGAAGCAGAACATGCTGCTAAATTTGAAGAATTAGCTCAAGATAAAATCTTTGCTAATACTAAAGATAATTTAGAAAAAATGATTCACGGAGAAAATGGTGCTTGTGAATTAAGAATGAGTATCGCAGCTAATGCTAAGAAACAAAACTTAGATGCAATTCATGATGCAGTACATGAAATTTCAAAAGATGAAGCTAGACATGGTAAAGCTTTACTAGGTCTATTCAATAGATATTTTAAATAAGAATTAAAACTCAACAATTAGTTGAGTTTTTTTGTGCAAAAAAAAATGGTTTGAAACCATTTTTTATTTGTTTAATAAATTTATTATCTCATCCATTGATTTTGATCCAAATACAATGTCTTGATCATTAACAATCATTGCTGGAACACTCATAATTTTGTGTTCTTTTTTCAAATCTGGGAATAAAGATAAGTCTAGCATTTCTGTGCTAATATTTGGATTAATTGCAGCAATTCTTTGTGTAGCTGCAACTACATCGGGGCATAGAGTACAAGAAAGTGATACTGCTACTTGAATCTTAGTAGCTGGTAAGTTTTTAATACGTTCTACTATGCTTTCATCTAATTCTTGACCAGGACCTGCAGTATTATATAAGGCAAGTATTAATGAATTAAGTTCATGTCCACTTGGAATACCACTAAATTTAATGCCAGTATATTTATTATCCACATATAATGCAAAGGAAGGGTATTTATCAATACTAGCATCATTTAATCTATCATCATTAGAAGTACTAGAAACTTCTTCATATTCAACTTTATCAGATATCTTAGCAAATTCTTGTAAGAATCCTTTTAGTTCATTTGATTTTTCACTATTATCATTAAATTGAACTAATTTAGATATTTTATTTAATTTTTCTAAAATACCACCAATCTGTTGTTGCATCTCAGCAGGGAACCAATTTCCTTTAAAAGTAGGTGCATCACTATTAGTAGGAGCATCTTCTTTCTTCACTGATTTCTTTCTAGTTGAGACTTCAGGCAAACCTAATTTTGCTTTTTGTTGAGTTACGTACTTTTGAGCATGAGTACCTGCTATTGCACCATCTGCAACTGCCGTAACTATTTGACGTAGTTCTTTAGGTAGTAAATCTCCAGCAGCATATACACCTGGAATATTAGTCTGCATGTTAGCATCAACTGGAATATAACCATGGCTATCTAATTCGATTTTATCTTTAAAGATATCTGTAGATGGTTTTGTACCTGCAAAAACAAACATACCAAACATTCCATCTTCTACATTAGCTTCATGTTCAAATGTTTCACCAGTTTCATTATTAATAAAAACTGCTTTTTGTAACATTCCATCACCACTAACTTCTTTTACTTCAGTATTGTATACTACTTTAATTTTTTCATTAGCTTTTACTCCATCAGCTACCATCTGTGCACAAGTAAAATCAGGTTCTCTAATAATGATTGTCACTGATTTACCATATCTAGTTAAAAAGACAGCTTCTTCAGCAGCAGCAAAGCCACCACCAATAACGAATATATCCATATCTTTAAAGAATTCACCATCGCATGTTGCACAATATGCAATTCCACGTCCAACAAAATCATCTTCACCTTTAAAGCCAATACGTCTAGCCTGTGCCCCTGTAGCTATTATAATACTATGAGCTTGATATGTTTTATTATTTCCTTTAATTGTTTTAATATCACTATCAAAATCAACTTCTAAAATATCATCTTCACTAAACTCAACATCGAAATCTACAGCATGTTGTCTCATCTCTTCAGTAAGTTTAGGACCAGTTGTATTTCTAAATCCAGGATAGTTTACTATCTCTGAAGTAGTTTCTGCTTGTCCCCCGATTTTTTTCTTCTCAATGATTAATGTATCTAACATAGCACGAGAAGCATAAATTCCAGCTGATAGACCTGCTGGACCTCCACCAATAATAATTAAATCATAAATGTCATTCATTTTATTTATTTTCCTTTCTAAATAAAAAGGCTTGTTTCCAAGCCTTTAAGTTATTATAGTTTACCAACTAAGTCTAAGCTTGGTGCAAGTGTATCTTCACCTGGTTTCCAATTTGCTGGACATACTTTATCTCCATGTTCTCTAACAAATTGAGCAGCTTCAACTTTTCTAACTAACTCTTCAGCATTACGTCCAATTCCCATATCATGAACTTCATATGCTTTGATGTATCCATCAGGATCTACAACAAATGATCCACGGAATGCTTGACCAGTTTCTTCATTTAAAACATTGAAAGCATCAGCGATAACACCAGTTGGATCAGCTAACATTGTATAGTTAATTTTTCCAATAGTATCTGAAGCATCAGCCCAAGCTTTATGTACGAAGTGGCTATCTCTAGAAACAGAGAATACTTCAACACCTAATTCTTGAAGTTTTTCATAATGATCTTGTAAGTCACCTAATTCAGTAGGACATACAAAAGTAAAGTCTGCAGGATAGAAGAAGAAAATACTCCATTTACCTAATACATCCTTTGTTTCTACTTCTAAGAAGTCACCTTGACGGTAAGCATCTGTTTTAAAATCTAAAATTTTTGTATCTATAATTTTCATAGTGTTTATCTCCTTTTTATTTATAATTATTATATTTAAAATATAACATGCTTCTTACTTTATAGCAATAAGAATGCTTAGATAAAACAAAAAAAAGCCACAAGGGCTTATAAATCACGAATTAAGTTGATATATACGTTTAAATCCGATAAGAACCTAGTATGTGTAAAGAAATTACTATCATCAGTATGCTCTGCATATATATTCTTTATTTCTTTTTTTATTGCAGGTATTTCATTATCTTCATCATCATTTAAGTAATGTTTAATATAATTTAGTTTTATTATTACTGGAATAATTGCTTTTCTAAAGTCATCTGCTAATCCAGGAAGTTCTAATACAGCATGAGCTTGTGCTTCTACTATCTCAATTTCAATAAGGTGCTCTTGTAAAGCTTGTTTCTTAGCTTTTGGTAAGATAATAGACCTTAGTTCATCTTTGATTAATGATTTCTCTCTATGTAAATCATCTAGTGTAGCTTTTAATTCTAAGTAAGCATACTCTTCACAATCATGATCCATAAAGATATGCATATATTCATTTAAACGATATAGTATTTCTTCTAAATCACTATCTTTACGTGGTTTAAATACGATTGAATTAACCAGTACTGCGATAACCATACCAAAGATAGAAGAGAAGAACCTAACAAATGCGCTATCTATTAAATCAGCTTGATCATCAGATAACAACATAATTGCTGCTAAGACCATTGCTGCTGCCATATATGCATCATAGAAATTAAGTTTTTTTATAAAAATTAATAAAGTAAATAGAGCAAGTGAAGTAGAAATAGGTGTAATACCTAGTAAACTAGCATATAATATCGCAAATACGAATGCTAGACCATTAGCGATTATTTGCTCAATAAAAGTCTGAAACGATAATGTTAGAGATTCTCTCATTGATCGTAATGATCCTAAGCTCGCAAAGAAGCTATCGCAATAAAAAAATGGTGCTAATAATAATGATATTAAAAATGCTATACTCGTTTTAATAATTCTAAGTGGTAGAATATCTTTAACTACTTTCACGATTGAACAACTCCTATGTATATATAATATCATATTTTGTAAAAGAAATGTAAAGCAAACAAAAAAAAGAAAAATATCATAAAAAAGTAAGAACTTCTTAGTTTATTTATAGTAGAATTATAGATGAAGGAAGTTGGTAGTTTGAAAATAATTAGAAGAATAATGAGTTTAATTTTAGTAGTAATATTAATTATAGGAGGTTGTATCTTCTATGGTTATAAAATAGAGCCATACCGAGTTAAAACTAATTCTTATGATATTAATAATAAGGTTAAATCAAATAATAAAGTTAAAGTTGTACAAATATCTGATATCCATATTAAAGAAGATTATACATATAAGGACTTTAGTAAAGTAGTGGATAAGGTAAATGAACAAGATCCAGATATAGTAGTGTTTACAGGTGATTTATATGATAATTATTCAATATATAAAGATGATGTTAATGTTATAAATGAACTTAAGAGAATCAAAGCAAAAGAAGGAAAACTTGCTGTGTGGGGAAATCGTGATTATGGTGGGGGATCTGGAAACCATTTTGAAAGTATCATGAATCAAGCAGATTTTGAAATATTAAAGAATGATAAAAAGACAATAAGTGTTAATAATAGTAAATTAAGATTCTATGGGTTAGACGATACAATGTTAGGTAAACCAGAATTTATATATCGTGATTTTATTAGCAGTTCTTATAATATATTACTATCTCATGAACCAGATACTGTAGATGAATATAAAGATTTAAACTTCAACTTAGCTTTAAGTGGACATAGTCATGGTGGACAAATTAATATACCATTTATTCTAAGTATTAATAAGAAAGCAATTGAAACAACTGGATTAGCATCTAAATATAGTATAGGTATGTATGATTTGGATAATAATAAGAAATTATATGTAAATACAGGAATAGGAACAACACATATATCATTTAGATTTAATGTAGTACCAGAAGTTAGTGTATTCAATATAGAAATTTAAAAGGAGATTTTATAATCTCCTTTTTGTTTATTGTGAATAATTTTTTTGTTTATATCGAGTAATTGCGAGTCCAATACATACAAACATAAAGGCAAAACCTAATTGCATCATGATAGGTCCAAAGAAAGTTGAGTTTGTATTATTGTATAAATCTGCTGTATTATCATTATTTAATACAAACCAATAAGCTGGAGTAAATGATGCTACTTTTAAGACAACTGGACTTAATAAGAATTGTGGAACAAATGCCCCCGAAATAAAACTAAATCCTAATGTAATAACATTATTAATACCACTTAAAGCAGCATAGTTCTTAACTAATTGACTAATCATAAATGCTAATGCTGTAATAGGGAATAAGAAGATAAAACTATTTAATAATAATATAAGATGCTGTTTGGAAAAGGCACTATCTTTAAACATGAATATTGATATTAAGGATAGAATAGTCCATGCAAATAATCCTAGACTAATGTGCCCTAATAATATTTGAATATTTCTTCTACGAAGACTAAAACTTGAAGCAAGAGTTCTTTTAAGTACCATCTCTTTATCTAAAGCCGCAATTACATAACCAACTCCTATTATAATAGAACCGACTAAACCATAGACATAAATATTAAAATAACGTATTAAAATATTACTTTCATTACTTTCTTTATGGGGAGTTTCTATCTTAACTTTTAAGGCTAGATTATTAAGTGTTAATTTACTTACTTCTTTTTCATTATATTTTTTAGTTTTTAGAAAAGAATCGTATGTATTGCTAAAATTATTAATATATGAAGAAACAATATATCCTTGTGCTGAATTAGGTTGTTGATAGGATGATATATTTTTATCTAAGACCACAATATATTGAGCTGATTGATAGTACAAAGTATCATTTATTATATTTTTATCATCTTTAATTTGAGATGTCTTAAAGGTCTTATCAAGATATTTAACAAGAGTATTATTTCTTGTGGAATTGTCTTTTTTTATGTAAGCTACTTTAATCTTAGCTGGGTTAATATCTGTCGATACCTGATCATTAGTTGCTTTTGCAATAAAGTATGTAATAACTATAGATACAAATAACATAAGAAAGATCATATATTTATTACGTTTTACAATTTTAAAATAGGTTTTATAAATATTCATATTGATCTCTCCTTAATAAAATTATAGCACTGACTAAAAAGATAATAGTCATTATTAACATAATACTTAGATTTGGAAGTATCATGCTAAAGTCTCCATAGTAATAAGAAATTGTAAAGCTATCTGTAATTAATGCTACAGGATTAAGATAGGTTACAATTGGAAGTGCTTGTTTAATGGAAAATGGTATAGAAGGTGCCATCATTCCAGCAAGAAATGATCCAATCATAGTAAATGTAAGAATAATACCAACTGTATTTTTTTCGTTTAATTTAAAACTTAATGTTATAAAGTAGCCCATTGAAGTGGATAGAAGGGAACCTAAGATACAAATAATAATAGTAGAATACATTAAACTTCCAAAATTAATATTAATTACAAACTTCATAAAGAGAATTAAAGTTGATAAGGAAGTTAATGTAATTAGATATGAAGCAAGAAAGTTAGTCAACAATAATTTGAATTTAGGGTAAGGTGATATATTTGTTCTAGCACCTATCATTGATAAATTAGATCTAAGGTTGCGCAAGCATAAAGCACTAACTACAGAACCATAGATACAAGACATAGCAATAACTGAAAAGAAACTAACTAATACTAAATCATACGATTTATCTGAAATTGAATTATTAGTTATATTATCTTTTGATAAATCTATTGATTTAAGCCAGGATGAATTAATTATTGAGGGATTATCTTTTATTACTTTTTCTATCATATTGGAATGTTGAATATAAGTATTAAGAAATTCTTGTAGTATCATTTGATTATTATCATGTTTATTAACAACTAATACTGGATTATTATTAGTTAGTTTAATTATTCCTTCAACTTTTTTTTCTTCTAGTAATTGTTCAGCTTTTTTATTATTATCAATACTTAAAATAAATGCTTTCTTATTATCAAATTCTACCTTATTCATTATTTTTACTAAAGGATCATTTTTTGCACCTACAACACTTACTTTAAATGGCTCAAATATATCAGTTTTGCCTAGATTAGAAAATGCAAAGTTAAATAAAGTGCATAGTATTATAGGGAAAAGAAAAGTCCAAAAGATAACTGATTTTTCTTTTAGGATAATTAATAATTGATATTTAAATAATCGTAACATTTTAATCCCTCAATTCTTTTCCTGTAATTTCTAGAAATACATCGTTTAGAGTTGGTTGTTCAGAGATTATCTTTTCATATAGAACATTATTATCATTTAAATATGAAATAATATTTGTAATATTGTGAGAAGCTTTATTAAAGCGAATTGTTAGATTAGTATCCTGATAATCTACAAAAACAACATTTTCAATATTATTGATTCCTTCAAGAATAGATTTATCTAAATTATATATTTCAAATCTAATTTTTTCAGTGGTAGAAACCATACTCTTTAATTCATCTTTATTACCATGAGCAATTACTTTGCCATTATCAATTATTACAATATCATCACATAGGTATTCTACCTCCTCCATATAATGAGAAGTATATATAATAGTTGCTCCTTGTTTATTAAGCTTTTTTATTCCAGCTAAGATATTATTACGGCTTTGTGGATCAACTGCAACAGTTGGTTCATCAAAGAAAATTAGCGTAGGCTTATGGGCAATACCGCATGCTATATTTAGTCGTCTTAATAATCCACCACTTAATTTCTTAGGAGTAAATTTAGCATATTCACTTATTCCTACAAATTCCATAGCTTCTTTAACATACTGTTTACGTAGTTTTTTATCACTAATATATAAGTCACAAAAGTAATCAATATTATCATAAACAGATAATTCATCTAAGACTGCTACTTCTTGAAAGACTACTCCAATTTTCTGCTTTATTTTATATGATGTTGGTTTCATATCCTCACCAAATATTTGGATACTACCTTTATCATATTTTAGTAAAGAAAGCATACAATTAATAGCAGTTGATTTGCCAGAGCCATTAGGGCCTAGTAAGCCTAGAATTTGTCCTTCTTCTACTTTTAAATTAAAATGGTTAAGAGCTACTAAATCTCCATATCTTTTTACTAAGTCTTTTACTTCAATAATCACATTAATCATCCTTTCTATAATACTATTATATATTAGTGAAAATAGTGCTTGTAGTAATAGATGTAATCTTTTATTATGACAAATGTCATGATATAATTATTTTGGTGATTATATGTTCAATATTATGCAAAAAATCTTATTAATAGTACTAGCAATAGTAACTTTAAGTATCTTTAATTCGAATATAGAAATTGTTGTTATAGTTTTAATTGTAAGTGCATCACTAAGTGCAATTGAGTTATATTTAAATGAAAGTAATCTATATAAGCTAATATATTCTTTAATAATAGTAGTACTATGTTTATGTGATAAATCTTTTATATTTCTAATACCACTTTGTATTTATGATACTTTAATTAAAAAATATTATTTTATTAATTCTATTATTTTAGTATCAATACTATTAATAAGTAGTTATAGCTTTACAATTAAGTTAATTCTATTGATTGTGGTTTGTATGACTTTAGTAACTAGCATCCTAGTAAATAAAAATAACAAGGCAAAAGAAATAGAGATAAAAGACAAGGATGAAATAGAAAGATTACTATTAGAATTAGATAATCAAAAAAACCAGCTTATTGATGCACAAGATAGTAAAGTTGAATATGCAATGTTAAGTGAGCGAGGAAGAATAGCGCGTGAGATACATGATAATGTTGGGCATATATTGTCTAGCTCAATAATTCAAGTAGGTGCATTAAAAACAATAAATGAAGATCAAAAAATTAATCCATTATTAGATAATTTAGATACCTCTTTAAATCAAGGTATGGATGCGATAAGAAATAGTGTTCATAATATCCATGCTCAATCATTAAATTTAGAAATGGAACTAAATAATATAATAGAAAATTATAAGTTCTGTCCAGTTAAATTAAGTTATAATCTAAAAAGCAACACAGATAAAAAAATAAAATTGAACATACTGACAATTGTAAAAGAAGCTTTAAATAATACTACAAAACATAGTAATGCAACGATTGTAACTATGAGTATTAGAGAGCTGCCAAATCATTATCAATTGATAATAAACGATAATGGTAATCAATTCAAGGAAAATGACAATGGAATAGGTCTAGTTAGTATACAGGAACGTATTGAAAGTTTAAAAGGAATCACAAATATAAATAACGAAGATGGATTTAAGATTCATATTACAATACCAAAAGAGGTGAAAAATAATGAAAGTAATTTTAATAGATGATGATAAATTAGTTACTCTATCACTTAAAACTATCTTAGAAGTAGAAGGATTAGATGTGGTAGCATGTGGAGAAGATGGAAATGAAGCATTGGACCTTTATAAAGAATATCAACCAGATATAGTTTTAATGGATGTTAGAATGAAGGAAAAAAAAGGGATAGACGCAGCAAAAGACATTTTAAATTATGATAAAGATGCTAAGATTATTTTATTAACAACATTTGTTGATGATGACTATATTCTAGAAGCTATTAGTTGTGGTGTAAAAGGATATTTATTAAAACAAGACTATGAAAAACTAGTAGATGCAATAGAAAAAGTGACTAATTCTCAAATAGTTTATAGTAATGAGATTCTATCTAGAATACCTAATGCAATGAATCCCAATAATGATAATGTACTAAGTTATAAAGAATTAAAAGTAGTTAAACTAATAGCACAGGGATTGAATAATAAGGAAATTTCCCAGGAAATTTATTTAAGTGAAGGAACAGTTAGAAACTATATTAGTAATATCTTAACAAAATTAGACTTAAGAGATCGTACTCAAATCGCAATTTATTATTATACTAAAATAAGCAAATAATGTTTTTATTTGTTTTTTTTATGTGTTTTTAATATTATATTAAAATTATTAAATGTATCATTAAATAAAAAGGAGACTAATTATGAAAAAAATAATGGGAATATTTCTAGTAATAATATTAAGTGTAGGATGTAGTAGTAATGTTAAGAAAGAAGCAACTGTGAAACAATTAGGATTTAGTGAGGAGCAAGAAACGTTAATTAACTCAATTACTTCTGCAAAAGTATCAAAAGTTAGAGTAAATAATCTTAAAGAGTTAGGTGCAAAAGAAATCGAGTTTGGTACTGCATATCAAAATACCAAAGATAAAAAATTAATTTTCGAAGAAAAAATGGGGATTAGTGATTTAAATACAACGAATCCAGATTATATAGAACTAATAAGCACAATAAAAAATAGAGATGGGAAAATAAATGGAAGTATTGCTTATAATGTAAAAGGGGATAATGGACAAATACAAAATAGTGCAAAAGTTGAAGATGATATAAAAACAATTGTAAATGGAACTAGTACATATACTGTTGCAGAATATGGCAATAAAAATGAACCAATTAAAGTAGAGAAAGGTAAGAAATATTTAATTGGTGGAGTTGCTGCAAATGAGAATGGTCATATAAACGGTTTTACAGATGATTTAACAATTTTAAATCAAAAGAAATTAGAACAATGGGATTCATTTTATGGAATATATTTTATATTAAAATAATACAAAATTATAAGGAGACTAACAATGAAAAAAATAATGGGAGTATTTTTAATATTATTGTTGAGTGTAGGTTGTGCTAAAGGAGATAAAGAGGCAAGTCTTAGTCAAGTAAGTTTTGATGGTGATCAAGTCGATTTACTTGAAACAGTTAGTGATGCAACAATTACAAAAGTGAGAGTCAATGACTTAGATAAATTGAATGCTAAAGGATTTATTATAGGTGTAGCACAACAAGATATTAAAAGTAAAAAGCTAAGTTTTAAAAAGCTAGGTGAATATGGAGAAGAAACAACAAGTGATTTAAAATATATTGATTTTGTAAGTTCAATAGAAGATAAAGAAGGTAAAATAAGCTCTGGTCTATCTTTTCAAGGGAAGAGTACTAATGGTAAAGTGAGTTCAATTGAAATAAAAAAGAGTAATGGACAAATAGAAAGTGGAAATAGTAAGTATACTAGTTCTGAATCTGCTGAAAAAGATGAGCCGATTAAAGTTGAGAAAGATACAAAATATTTAATTGGTGGGATAGCTGGTAATAAAGAAAGTAGTATAAGTGGATCAGTAAATGATTTAACAATGTTAAATCAGAAGAAATTAGATCAGTGGGATTCATTTTATGGACTATACTTTATAATCAAATAAAAAAAGCAAGTAGAGTTAAAATCTACTTGCTTATTCTTTTCCATTAAAGTCATTCATGACTTGTAGAATATCATTTTCTATAAAGTATATTGCAGCATCACTTGCTTTATCGAGTGCGTGTTCTAATTCTATTTGTTCATCTTTACTAAATTTAGATAAGACATATTTACTTGTTTCAATTTGTCTGTTTCTACCAATTCCAATTCTTATACGTGGAACTTCATTTGTTTTTAAGTGAGAAAGAATATTTTTCATACCGTTCTGTCTTCCATCAGAACCTTTTTGTTTAATTCTAATAGAACCAACCTCAGTATCCATATCATCAAAGATAACTAGAATATCTTCTATATCAATATCAAAGTAATCTACAAATTGAATTACTGCTTGACCACTTAAATTCATATAAGTTAGAGGTTTAACTAATAAAACTCTTTGACCTTTGATTACACCTTGATAATATTCTGCATTAAACTTTGTTTTATCTAATGAAACATTTAATTTATCACAAATTTTATCGATACTCATAAACCCGGCATTGTGTCTTGTGTTTTGATATTCTTTACCAGGATTACCTAAGCCAACAATTAATTTCATTGAAATTTAACTGCCTCACTTACTGGTTTAACATTTTCGATATTATCGATAACTGCTGCTAAAATTGATGCTACACTTAATACTTCAATTTTATAAGACATTTTTTCTTCTGATAATTCAATAGTATCAGTAGTAATTAATCTTTCAATTGGAGAAGCTTCAATTCTTTCAATTGCAGGACCAGATAATACTGCATGAGTACAACAAGCCATAACACTTAATGCTCCTCTATCTTTAATTGCTTGAGCACCAGCACAAATTGTACCAGCTGTATCAATCATATCATCAATTAAGATAGCATTTTTTCCTTCTACATCCCCTAGAATATTCATAACTTGACTAACGTTTGGTTTTGGACGACGTTTATCAATAATTGCAATAGGACAATCTAACATTTTTGCAAGACTACGAGCTCTTGTTGTTCCACCATGGTCTGGAGAAACAACAATTGGATTTTCAATATTTAGTGCTTCAAAATATTTTGCAAGTAATGGTACTGCATAAATATCATCAATTGGAATCGTAAAGAAACCTTGAATTTGAGAAGCGTGTAAATCAAATGTAATGATTCTATCTGCACCTGCAGCTTGTAACATATCTGCAACTAAACGAGCAGTAATTGGCTGTCTAGGTTTTGCTTTACGATCTTGTCTTGCATAACCATAGTATGGTGTAATAATATTTACTGTTCTAGCACTTGCACGTTTTAGTGCATCCATCATGATAAGTAATTCCATAATTGATTCATTTGTAGGTGCGCATGTTGATTGAATAATATAAACATTCTTACCTCTAACTGATTCCCCAATTTCAATTAATGTTTCACCATCGGCAAAGTTCTTAACTTCAGCACTTCCCATATCTTTACCTAAGATACGGCAAACGTCCTCTGTAAGTTTTTTACTACGTGAAAGTGAAAAAATCATAGTTCTATCATTTGTCATTATAAATAATTCCTCCTATTTGAATTTATTTGCTAAATCTTTTTTGACCTCTTGTTTAACACGACCTATTACTAAAGATTCCTTTGGAACATCATTAGTAACTGTAGTAGCAGCAGCAACAAATGCTCCAGCTTCTATTTTAACAGGCGCAATTAAATTCGAGTTACAACCTATAAAAACATCATCTTCAACAATTGTTTGATGTTTGTTTTTACCATCATAATTAACTGTAATAGTCCCACAACCAACGTTAACATTTTCCCCAACAATGCTATCGCCTAAATAAGTAAGATGAGCTGATTTACTATCTTGACCAAATAGAGTGTTTTTCATTTCAACAAAGTTACCAATTTTAACTCCATCTGAAATAACACAGTCTTGTCTAAGTCTAACATATGGACCTACCGAGACATTGTTTTTTATAATTGAATTATAAATGCTAGAAAATTGAACTTTTGAATGGTCTAATACTGTTGAATCTACCATCTCAACATTAGGTCCTATTTGTGAATCTTCACCTATATTACAACTACCTAGTAAAGAAGTATTAGGTTTAATAATTGTATCTTGTCCAATTAAAGTATCACTACTTATATAAGTAGTACTAGGATCTACAATAGTAACACCTTCATACATCCAATGCTTATTAATCTTATCTCTTAAAAGATTTTGTGCAATTGATAAAGTATAACGATCGTTAATTCCAATTGTTTCATCTAAATCTTTTAAAATACAACCATCAACTTTATAATCTTGAGCATACATAATAGAAATAATATCAGTTAAATAATATTCTTCTTGAGCATTATTATTGTCTAATTTATCTATTAATTCAAATAATATCTTATTATCAAAAATATAAGTTCCAGTATTAAATTCTTGAATTGCTTTTTGGTTATCATTAGCATCTTTGAACTCAACAATCTCTTTAACATTATTATTTTCATCACGAACAATACGACCATATGCTTGAGCATCATCTAAGACACCAGTTAAAATAGTTGCTGTATTATGATTTGTAATATGTTGTTGAATTAACGCCATAATAGTTTCTTCACTAATTAAAGGAGTATCACCACAAATAACAATAGTTAAACCTTCTTTATCTTCTAATAATTCTTTAGACATCATAATCGCATGACCAGTCCCTAATTGTTCATTTTGGAAGATATATTGACTATCTTCTTTAATAACATCAATTACTTGATCAGCCTTATAACCTACAACACTTATGATATTAGAAACATTAGCTTCTTTTAGATTATCAATAACATGCATAATCATTGGTTTTCCTAATAATTTATGAATAACTTTAGGATACTTAGATTTCATCCTTGTTCCTTTACCTGCTGCTAATATAATTGCATTTATATCCATATTCTCACCTCAAGACAATTATAGCACAATTAAGAGGATGAATAAATATAGGAAGTGTCTAAATAGTAAAATTATAAAAAAAATTGATATCTTAAAATATATGTCTATAAATTCAATATTGTTGTTAAAAAAAGATGTATAGTGTAATCTAAATATAGGTGATGAAATATGAAGAAAATTATAATTTTTATTGGAATTTTTATAGTTGTAATATTTCTTTTAATAATACTTTTTTGTTCAAGCAATGATTTAGTAGTAACAAAGTATAAACTAGAAAATAACAAAGTTAAAAATGATATAAGAATAGTACAAATAAGTGATTTTCATGCCGTAGAATATGGTGAAAATCAAAGTGAGATATTAAATAAAATTAGTGAAGCAAAACCTGATTTAATTGTTTTAAGTGGTGATATGATAGATGAAGAGGGTAGTATTGATAATACAACAAAGTTATTAGATAGTGTTCAAAATATTGCACCAACTTTTTATGTAGCAGGAAATCATGAATATAGAAGCCCTAATATAGACTCTTTTTTTAATTACTTAGATAAATCTAAAATAGAACATCTTAAAGATAATAGTAAGAATATTAGAATAAAGGATAATGAAATTACTTTATTTGGATTAGATGATTATACAGGTGCTGAATATTGGAATAGAGAAGAAGATGAAGAAAAAAGAATGGAGAAGCTTTGGCACGATAGTAATAATATTAAGCTACTTTTATCACATCATCCAGAGATGAAAGATTTATATTCTAAGTATGAATATGATTTAATATTTTCAGGACACGCACATGGTGGACAAGTAAGATTTGAACCACTAATAAATGGTGTTATTGCACCAAATCAAGGGCTATTCCCTAAATATACAAAAGGTATTTATAAAATGAATGATAAATCTAATTTAATAGTAAGTGTAGGACTTGCTAAAAACAAGGTGCCTCGTATAAATAATAAACCAGAAGTGGTTATAGTAGATTTAGTAAAGAAAGGAAGATAATATGAAAGAAACATTCAGTTTAGTATCCGAATATGAACCAAAAGGTGATCAAATAAGAGCTATAGAAGAACTAACAAATGGAGTATTAGAAGGAAAAAAAGACCAAGTACTACTTGGAGCTACTGGGACTGGTAAAACTTTTACAATTTCTAATGTAATAAAAAACGTAAACAAACCAACTTTAGTATTAGCGCATAATAAAACTCTAGCTGGTCAATTATATAGTGAATTAAAAGAGTTCTTCCCAGATAATAGGGTTGAATATTTTGTTAGTTATTTTGATTTTTATCAACCAGAAGCGTATCTTCCAAGTAGTGATACATATATTGATAAGACTACAAAATCTAATGCAGAAATAGAGATGCTTAGAGGTAGTGCCCTAAATTCATGCTTAAGTAGAAATGATGTTATTGTTGTAGCAAGTGTTGCTTGTATCTATGGAGCATCAGATCCAGTAGAATATGAACAAATGGTTTATACTGTTCGTGTTGGTGATGAAATAAGCCGTAAACAAGTAATTAATAATTTAGTTGATCGTCAGTATAAAAGAAATGATATGGAGCCTTCAAGTGGTTGTTTTAGAGTACGAGGGGATATTGTAGATGTCTTTCCTTCATGGACGGATAGTATTTTTTATCGTATAGAGATGTTTGGTGATGAAATAGAAAGTGTATCTATGCTAGATATTTTAAATCAAAAAAAATTAGAAACTTATCCAGTATTAAGAATTTATCCAGCTCATAATTATGCTACAAGTGAAGATCGTATGAAAGAAGCAATTAAAAGAATAGAGAATGAATTAAAACAAAGATTAGAATACTTTCAAGATGAAGGTAAACTTTTAGAAAAACAAAGACTAGAACAAAGATGTACTCATGATGTTGAATTATTAAAAGAATTTGGTATGTGCCCTGGTATTGAGAACTATTCAAGACATATTGACCTTCGAGAAAAGAATCAAAGGCCATATACCTTATTAGATTTCTTTAAAGATGATTTCTTAGTTGTAGTTGATGAATCACATGTTATGTTGCCTCAAATTAGAGGAATGTATAATGGAGATAGAGCTAGAAAACAAACCTTAGTAGACTATGGTTTTAGATTAGAATCTGCCTTAGATAATAGACCACTTCGTTTTGAAGAATTTGTTGATGTTGTTAATCAAAAAATATTTGTTTCAGCTACTCCTGGTGACTATGAATTAGAAAAAGTTAATAATCAAACAGTTGAACAAATCATTAGACCAACTGGATTATTAGATCCTAATATTGAAGTAAGAAAGCCTTTAGGACAAGTGGAAGATATTTTTGATGAAATCAAAGTGCAAATTGAGAAAGATGAAAGAACTCTAATTACAACTTTAACAGTTAGAATGGCTAAAGAGTTAACAGATTATCTTAAAGAAAAGGGCTTAAAAGTAGCCCATCTAAATCATGAAATTAAAACACTAGAAAGAATCGAAATAATTAATGATTTAAGGTTAGGCAAATATGATGTCTTAGTTGGAATAAACTTACTAAGAGAAGGATTAGATATTCCTGAAGTTAGTTTAATCTGTATATTAGATGCTGATAAAGAAGGATTCCTTCGTTCAAGCAAATCACTTATACAGATTGTTGGACGTGCAGCACGTAATGAAAATGGACGTGTCATTATGTATGCTGAAGGTATCACGAAGAGTATGGATATTGCAATTAATGAAACTAAGCGTCGTCGTGAAATACAAGAAGCTTATAATAAAGAACATAATATTACTCCACAAACAATCAAGAAGGATGTTAGGGAGAATATTAAAGGAAAAGAAGTTGTTAATGAAGTTAACGAGTATATGAAAAACAAAGATAAAATGACTAAGTTAGAAAAGTATAAATTATATGATCAATTAAAAGATCAAATGAAACAAGCAGCAAAAGATTTAGACTTTGAAGAAGCAGCTCGTTTACGTGATTTAATTGTAGAATTAGATTTAAAATAAAACAAAAGACCAAGATACAATTAGTATTTTGGCCTTTTTATAAGAGAAAGACTTCCATAAGGAAGCCTTTCATTGAGGGGGGGATTATTACTGTAAGATAAATATCTTACAAAAGTATTATAGCTTTTTTAGATCTATAAAGAAAGTAAAAGCATATTAAACTTATGTCTGTAATGTGTTTTAACTTACCGTCAGATTGCTATGTCATTATCTTTTAAGAACGACATAATGTCTATTGATGCATTGTATTCATCAGCGCCTGTAATTTCTATGATAAAATCTTCATTATTTTTGACCCCTAGTGCAAGAATATTTAAGATAGATTTCATGTTTGCAGCAATCTCATTATGTTTTAAAATGATATTTGATTCATATTGACTCGCTATATTAACAATATTCGCAGCAGCCTTGGCATGAATCCCAATACCATTAATTACCTTTAAATTTAAGACTTCCATTTTAACTCCTCCATGGCTTACATTATATTATATGTACATAAAAACTTCAAATCTATCATAAGATTATTATTTTTTGCATTGTTGTGTTGTGATATAATGGATATAAGTTTGTAGGAGGAAAGTTATGCATTATCTTGGAATTGATTATGGTGGTACTAAAATAAAAGTTGGATATTTTGATGAAAATATTAAACTTTTAAATGAAGCTACCTATAATACAAAAGATGCTATATCTAATAAAACGATCAATAGTATTAAAAGTCTTATTCTAGATAAGAAGGTTGCTATTGGTTTGAGTATTGCTTGTTTTGTAGACCAAAACAATAAGATTGTAGGTACTACTAATTTAAATGATGATTACTTAGAATTTATTAGAATGTTGGAAGATAATATATCGACTAACATTAGTATTTTAAATGATGCAGATGCAGCCTTAAGATGTGAACTGGCACAACTAGATAAACCTAAAACAAATGTATGTATGATAGTTCTTGGAACTGGTGTTGGTGGTTCTATATCACTCAACAATAAAATGATTCAAGGTAATAGGGGAATATCAAGTGAAATTGGTCATCTTAAAATTTGTAATTCCTATAAGTTTAAATGTAAGTGTGGTCGTATAGATTGCTTAGAAACATTAGTTTCAACGCAAGGATTTATTAATTTATATGAATACTATAAAGAATCTTATCCAAACTCAGTTTTACATGATTTTGATAGTATTAATGTTAATTTAATCTTTGATCACTCTGATGATGTGTTTGCGCGTTATATAATAGATAAAGCATTATATTATTTAGTACAAGCGTGTATTCAAGTAGCATTAATTTGTGATATTGAACTTTTCATAATTGGAGGGGGAATATCATTGTTGTTGGAAGATGAAATAGAGTATATAAATAAATTATTTAAAGAAAATGCTCATTATCTTCAACATGAAACGCTTTTTCAAATAGCAGCTAACAAGAATCAAGCTGGTATTAAAGGAGCCGTACTTTATGCAAAAGAGGAGCAAGTAAAATGAAAGTAATAAAATGTAATAATTATGATGAAATGAGTGAGATTAGTGCAAATCTTATCGTAGAAGATTTAGAAGCTAATCCACAATTAGTATTAGGTTGTGCAACAGGATCAACTCCTATTGGAACATATAAAAATTTAATCAAAGCATATGAAAATAAATTAGTATCATTTAAAGATGTTACTACATTTAATTTAGATGAATACGTGGGTTTAGAAACTACTCATGAACAATCATATCGATTCTTTATGGAAGATAATTTCTTTAATCATATTGATTTAAATAAAGAGAATATCAATTTCCCACTAGGTAGTGGTAACTTAGATGAGTGCATAAAAAAATACCAAGGGGAACTTGATAAAAAAGTTATTGATGTTCAAATTCTAGGTATTGGAAGTAATGGTCATATTGCTTTTAATGAGCCAGGAACAAGTTTTGATTCTCATGTTCATACTGTAAAATTAGATACTCAAACTAGAGAAGATAATAAAAGATTCTTCAATAATTTAGATGAAGTACCTGAGTTTGCTATATCAATGGGAATTAAAGATATTATGGCTGCTAAAAAAATAATTATTCTTGCTAATGGTAAGAATAAAAAATATGCTGTAAATGAAATGTTAAGTGGATTAAAAACAGAAGAATTTCCAGCATCAATTCTAATGGATCATCCAGATGTAACACTAATTGTTGATAGTGAAGCTGGGGAAGATATTGAATAACAATGAAAAAGACTGCCAAATGGCAGCCTTTTTACTGGAGAAATTTATGAAGAATATTGTAAGGTAGTTATCCTTACAATTAAAGTATAATACACTCTAGAATTAATGTTGTGTCAAAATAATCTCTATCCTGTGAATTAAATATGGATATCTTTTTAGATAATATGATATAATGGATAGACAATAAGAGAAAGAGGTAATATAATGGAAAATGTTATAAATACACCACATATAAATCCAACAGGAAAAATCGCTAAAACAGTATTAATGCCAGGTGATCCTTTACGTGCTAAATATATTGCTGATACATTTTTAGAAGATGTTGTACAGTTCAATGCCGTTCGTGGAATGTTAGGATATACAGGAAAATATAATGGAAAAGAAATCTCAGTAATGGGATCAGGTATGGGAATGCCATCAATTGGTATTTATTCATATGAACTTTATGATGTATATGGAGTAGAAAATATTATTAGAATTGGTTCTGCTGGTGCATATGTTGAAGACTTAAAAGTATTCGATGTTGTTATCGCAACTGATTGTTGGTCAGAAAGTTCATATGCTCAAGTTCAATCTGGGGATAATTCAGAATTTATGGAAGCTAGTAAAGAACTTAATGATAAAGCAAAAGAATATGCTGATAAATTAGGAATTCCATATAAAGAAGGAAGAATTCATTCATCAGACGTATTCTATCGTCAAATCCCAGGACAATATAAAGATATTATTAAAGAATATGGATGTGGATGTGTTGAAATGGAATCATTTGCACTATTCTCAAATGCAAAAGTATTAAATAAAAAAGCAACTTGTTTAGTAACTATTTCTGATTCATTTGTAAGTGAAGAAGTAACAAGTGCTGAAGAAAGACAAACAGCATTCAATGAAATGATGAGAATTGCTTTAGAATTTGCTGAATAATTAATATTAAGATTGATTCATATCAATCTTTTTTTTTCTTTCTACTTATGATAGTATAAGTTATGGGATATGATAACATGTTAATTACCTTTACCAAATATCTAATATTTAACACAGTTACTTGCTTTAAATAAAAATAAATTAAATGAATATTTAAATTTGTTCATGAAGAATCAATATATGTTCATTATAGATAACTTTACCTACTAAGTGCTGTATAACTACTAATAGATATAAATATGTCATTAATAGAAACAGCATTAGAACGCGACTATTCCATTACAGTATAGGAAAATATATAACATATAATAATTTATCTATTTTGTATGCTTTATTCAATAGAAATAATATATCTAATTACAATTAACATAAATTAGTGGTTGTAAGATATGAAAAAGGGTTATAAAATATATAAGTACAACAAGTAAAAAAGAAAATAAATATAAAAAAGCATTGACATAAATTATATAACTGTGTAATATATTAGATAAGATTTATGGAGGTGTTTTAAAATGAATAAAATAAATGAAACACAAACAAATAAATTATTTTTCTTTAGTTACTTTAGATAGAGTTGTACTTATTAATCATAGGTGCAACAAAACGTTGTATCTGTGGTGGCTAAAGATTTTAAGAGTGAAAAGTCATCAGGATAGTATTCTGGGTGGCTTAGTATATTGTATTTAGAGACACTTAGAGTATATCTAGGTGTCTTTTTTTATCAAGAAAGGGTGGTTTTTATGAAGAAAGCAGTAAGGTTAATGGTTGTAGCTTTAATTCTATTAGTTGGAGTTGGGTGTGCAGCTAAGGATGAACAAGGAAAAGGAAGTATTAAGATAGGTATTATTCAACAAATGGAACATGGTTCTTTAGATAGAGTCAGAACTGGATTCATTGAACAATTAAAGAAAGATGGATATGTAGAAGGAGAAAATCTTGAAATTGATTATCAAAATGCACAAGGAGATCAAGCAAATTTAAAAACTATATCATCTAAATTAGTTAAAGATTCAGATTTGATTTTAGCTATAGGTACTCAAGCTGCACAAGTAGTTGCTAATGAGAAGAGTGAGGTTCCAATATTATTTAGTGCAGTGAGTGATCCAGTGGATGCTGGTTTAGTTAAATCAATGGAAAAACCGGGTGGTAATATAAGTGGTACTAGTGATATGGTATCTTTAAAAGCTCAGATTGATTTATTAAAGAAAGCTGATCCTAAAGCGAAAACATTAGGTCTTATCTATAATGCTAGTGAAGCAAATTCTAAAATACAAATTGATAGTGCTAAAAAGTATGCTCTTGAAATTGGTATGAAAGTAGAAGAAGTAAATGCACCAACTACTAATGATATTAAGCTTGCAATGGAGACTTTGGTTAAAAAAGTTGATGTAATTTATGTCCCTTCTGATAATGTTTTAGCTTCAGGAGCATCTGTAGTAGGTGAAGTATCTAAAGCGAGTAAAGTACCAGTTGTTTGTGCATCACAAGCTCAAGCTGAAGAAGGTGGATTAGCTTCGCTAGGTGTTGATTATACAAACTTAGGTAAGCAAACAGCAACTATGGCAGTAAGTGTTCTTAAAGATAATAAGAAACCAATTGATTTAGCAGTTGAAACTAGTAAAGGAAGCTTATATATAAATGAAGAAATGGCTAAGGCATTAGGTATTGATTCTAAAAGTCTTAAGTAGGGTAGTATTATGAATATAATATTATCAGCAGTTTCAGAAGCATTACTATGGTCAATTCTAGCAATTGGAGTTTATTTAATGTATAAGATATTAGATATAGCTGATTTAAGTGTTGAGGGTGTATTCCCACTTGGTGCAGTAGTTTGTGCTAGTCTAATTATTAAAGATGTAAATCCAATATATGCGACACTACTTGCAATAGCTGCTGGAAGTTTAGGGGGATTAGTTACTGGTATATTGCATACTAAGCTAAAAATTCCTGCATTACTTTCAGGAATTCTAGTAATGAGTGGATTGTACTCAGTTAATTTAAAGATATTACAAAAATCAAATGTCTCATTAGCTCAAAATAAAACGATATTAGATTTATTAGAAAATTATATACCTAGGGAGTATTGTGCATTAGTATTGGGAATAATTGTTCTAACTATTATTATTATAATACTATATCTATTTTATAAAAGTGAAATTGGTTTAGCCTTTATAGCAACTGGGGATAATGAAACAATGGCACAGGCTAATTCTATTAATACTAATAGAATGAAAATACTAGGTTATATGATTTCAAATGGATTAGTAGCATTTAGTGGAGCACTGCTAGCACAGTATAATGGTTTCGCGGATACAGCAAGTGGTGTAGGAACTATAGTAATAGGATTAGCCGCAGTAATTATAGGTCTAGTTGTTATAAGAAGAGCTAAGTTTCAGTATCGCTTAATGAGTATTGTTTTAGGTGCTATAATATATCGACTTATAATTGCTGTTGTTTTAGAATTAAATGTTGAAGCAACCGATTTAAAAATCATTTCAGCAATTATCTTAGCATTATTTTTATATCTTCCTAATTTAAATATTGGAAAGGTTAGGTGGAGCAAATGAGTTATATAGAAATATTAAATGTAGAAAAGACTTTTAACAAGGATAATATTGATGAAAACAAAGTTCTAAATGGTATTGACATTATCTTCAACGAGGGTGATTTTATTTGTGTGATTGGTGGTAATGGCGCAGGAAAATCTACATTTTTAAATACACTAGCGGGTGTGATAAAACCTGAAAAAGGTAGTATATTACTTAATGGTAATGATATAACAAATCAAAGTATTCAAGAGCGTTCTAAGTATATTTCTAGAGTATTTCAAGATCCACTACTTGGAAGTTGTCCTACTTTAAGTATTGAAGAAAATTTATCATTAGCCTATAAAAGAGGACATTCTAGAAAATTAGTTAAAGCTATAAAAAAAGATAGAAGAGAATTCTTTACTAAGAAATTAAAGAGTCTAGATTTAGGAATTGAGAATCGACTTAAAAGTGAAGTTGGATTACTATCTGGTGGACAAAGACAAGCATTAACACTCTTAATGGCAACATTAGAAAAACCAAGTCTATTACTATTAGATGAACATACAGCAGCATTAGATCCTAAAACTAGAACTAAAGTATTAAAATTAACAGAACAACTAGTTAATAAAGATAAAATAACAACTTTAATGGTAACTCATGATATGGAAGATGCTATTAAGTATGGAAACAGACTCATTATGTTACATGAAGGTAGAGTTTTGGTAGATATTGATGGAAAAGAAAAAGAAAATTTAAGTGTAAATAGTCTACTAGAACTTTTTCATCATAAGAGTGGAGCACAATTTAGTAATGATGTTTCTCTATTAAAATAAAGCGTATACAAATACGCTTTTTTATATGTTATAATATTAACCAAAAGAGGGTGATAAACTTGAGAAGAACAGATATAAGTGAAGAAGAAGCAATAAAAGCAGGAAAGGCAATGATTTTTTCAACACTGATTTTAGTAGTACTAATTATTGTTGATGCAATTAGATATTTTGTCTTAGGTATAGATGAAATACCATTTCCTAGTAGTACAATATTTATAATAGGGGCAGGTTTACTAATAAGATCAATCTATTTAAGTATTAATAAATTAGTATTATCTGCAAATAATATAACTAAAGTCATTTTAATGGGTATTTTCAGTGTAGTTGCAATTGTTTTTATAGGATTAAATCTAAGTCTTTTAGTTGAAGAAGAATTTATAGGAGAAAATTCTCTTGCTTTAATAGGAGTTTTACTATTAATATTTGGATTCTTTATCGAAAGTATTGCAGGATATAGAGCTCATCAAAAAATGTTGAGTAAGGTGGATGAAGAATGCGAAAAGCAATAAGTATATATGAACAAAAATTAATACAAAATATTTCTAATAAAACAACTATCTTTAATCTTGCGGGTATTGCAATTCTTGCGATACTAATTTATGTATTCAAATTTAAGTTTGTTTCATTTACATCAGGATTAATACTTATTACAGGTGCTTCTTTTATGATTAGAAGTATTGTAGTAGTGATGATGAACTTAACATATATGTATCGAAAACTATGGCATGTAATATTAGCATTGTTTATCTTTGGATATATGATTTACACATTACTAGGATATCAAACAAATAGTGATATGTTTATCTTAGTATTAGGTGGAGTTTTATTAATGGGGAGTGTATTATTAGATACAATATCAGGTTATATTTTATATAAAAAGGAGTTTTCAAAATGAGAGTTTTTGAAGTAAGTGCATTTACAAGAGATAGAAAAGGTGGAAATAAAGCCGGTGTAGCTTTATTATATAATCCAATTAGTGAACAAATTATGCAGGATGTTGCAGCTCAACTTAAGTATAGTGAAACAGCATATATTATTAAAACAGGAGAAGATATGTTTGATGTAAGATTCTTCACACCAACAGAAGAAGTAGATTTATGCGGTCATGCTACAATAGCATCTTTTTCAATGTTGAAAACATCTGGTTTGATTGATGGAAATAATCCAAGACAACATACTAAAGCTGGTGATTTAAATATTACTATTGATGGTGATAATATCTTAATGGAAATGGCAGAAGAGAATATCGGTGATAAAGTTGATAAAATTACTGCTGGTCAATTATTATGTGTTGAAAAAGATAAAATAATCTTAGAACCACAAATAGTAAGTGTTGGATTATTTGATTGTATGGTGTTAGTTGATAGCTTAAAAACTTTAAATGATATAACATTACAAAAACAAGCTATGAGCGATTTTTCTAATGAAAATAACATTACTGGTTTCCATGTCTGCGCAATAGAAAATGGTAAGTATTATGTTCGTAACTTTGCGCCAGCTTGTGGTATTGATGAAGAGAGTGCAACAGGAACATCAAATGGAGCTATGTATGTATATTTAAGAGAAAATGGCTTAATTGATAGTGGTCAAACAATTGAATTTTTACAAGGTGATATCATGGATAGCCCTAGTACAATAGTAGTTAGTACTATAGATGATAAAATATGGGTTGGTGGAAAAGCTACAATTAATAAAGAAAAACACATTTAAGAATAAGCAGATAGTCTTCTATCTGTTTTTTAATTATTGTACAAAATAAGTATTTGAATTAAGATGCCGCTTTTTTCATCTTCAGTTCATATAACTAGTTTATACTATAGATGAAAGGTTTGGTAGGAATGAAAGACAATCAAGTTATAAAATTATTAAGAATGAGCAAAGTCTCTAAAAAGAGTATTGCATTAGCAATTATATTTGGAATTATTTCTTCAATAGCTTCTTTAATAGTACCCTTAATGACAAGGAATATAATAGATGGAACAATGAGCGATTTCTCATTACAATCTTTATTAATGTTATTAGGTGTTTTTGGAGTGGGAGCAGTATTTAATGGATTAACTTTCTTTATTGTAAGTTATTTAGGAAATAAAATAGTTGCTGATTTAAGAAAGAAATTATGGGACAAGATAGTATATTTGCCGCAACGATTCTTTGATAGCAGTTTATCTGGGGATACTGTGAGTAGGATTACTAATGATACAAATGTTTTAAAAGAACTAGTAAGTGAACATGCAATAAGTTTTGTTACTGGAACAATAACATTGGTAGTCTCAGTTATAATTCTTTTTATAATGGACTGGCAAATGACTTTAATTATGTTGCTTGCTATTCCAATAGGTGCAGCAGTATTAGTGCCTTTAGGTAAAATAATGTTTAAAATATCGGAGAAAACGCAAACTAAAACAGCTCATTTCACATCTGAGATAACACAATCAGTATCTGAAATGAAGCTAGTTAAATCTTCAAATGCTGAAGTTTTAGAAAAAGAAAAAGCTTCAAAATCTATTGGTGAATTATTTAAATATGGCATTAAAGAAGCAAAAGTATTTGCAACACTATATCCCTTAATGGAAGGCTTAGTAATGATTATGGTATTTGGTATTGTAGGATATGGAGGTATGCGTGTAGCTAGTGGTACATTAACTTCGGGGACGCTAATAGCTTTTGTACTATATCTATTCCAAATAATCATGCCAATCACTCAATTTGGAACTTTCTTTACTCAATATAATAAAGCAAAAGGTGCCACAACTAGATTAATGGAAATACTAGAAAGTGATGTAGAGGATAATCAGAGTGGGGAAGCAATTGATGTAAGTAATAAAGCAATCTCATTTGAAAATGTATCATTTGCATATGAAGAGAAACCGATTTTAGAAAATATTTCATTTACAGCTAGACCTAATGAAACACTTGCTTTTGCTGGACCTAGTGGTGGAGGAAAGTCAACAATATTTGCATTAATTGAAAGATTTTATTTGCCAAATAATGGTTCTATTAAGATAGGTGAACAAGATGTGATGGAAGTATCTTTACAATCGTGGAGATCACAAATAGGATATGTTCCTCAAGAAAACAGTTTATTTGCAACATCAATTAGAGATAATCTAACATATGGATTAGATGAGAAAATAAGTGATGAAAGATTATGGGAAGTTATCGAGTTAGCATGTGCTAGTGATTTTGTTGAAAACTTACCAGACAAATTAGATACATTAATAGGTGAACGTGGTTTAAAACTATCTGGTGGACAAAGACAACGTATCGCAATTGCTCGTGCTTTCTTAAGAAATCCTAAGATACTACTCTTAGATGAGGCAACAGCAAGCCTAGATAGTCAATCTGAACAGATTGTTCAACAAGCTCTAGAAAACCTTATGGAAGGTCGTACAACTTTAGTAATTGCCCATCGTCTTTCTACAATTGTAAATGCTAATCAAATAGTATTTATAGAAAGTGGTAAAGTAACAGGTATAGGAGATCATGAAGGTTTATTAGAAAACCATAAATTATATAATGAATTTGCAAAGCAACAATTAACTAATTAAGAGGTAATTCTAGGAACAATGTATTAGTAATAGATGATGATATAAATATTCTAGAATTTTTAAATATGTACTTAACCAAAAGAAACTATCAAATATATACTATATATTTAGCCTTAGAAGTATTAAAATTCTTACCAAAAAAAGAGTTGATATTGCGATTTCAAGAAAACTAATAGATATTCATCAATATAATTTTAAAGTAGAAAGCAACAATCGGAAGAGCATAATTACAAAAAATTAATATATAAAAACTTGAAATATATATATAGTTATAGTATAATTTAATAGCTTATGTAAATAAGACAATCTTTGTGCGCTGATCAAGAGATTATTCACAAAAGAAAAAAGACGGAGAGTGGAAATTATGAATTTAGGAATCGTAAAAGAACTTACAGATAACCAATTAAAAGATAATATCCCAACATTTGATGCTGGAGATACTGTTAAGGTTTATGTAAAAATTATTGAGGGTACTCGTGAGAGAATCCAAATGTTCGAGGGTGTTGTAATTAAACGCCAAGGTGGAGGAGTTTCTGAAACATTTACAGTAAGAAAAATCTCTAATGGTGTAGGAGTGGAAAGAACTTTCCCAGTACATTCACCAAGACTTGATAAAATTGAAGTTGTAAAACGTGGTAAAGTAAGAAGAGCTAAGCTATTCTACTTAAGACAAAGATCAGGTAAATCAGCTAGAATTAAAGAAAAAATGTAATGCAAAAGAGTGGCAACACTCTTTTTTGCTATTTATTAAGGTGGTGTAAAAATGATAAAAAAAGAACTAGTTTTAGTATGTGGAATAAGTGGAGCTGGAAAAACAGTAACGATGGATTATTTTGATAAATCTGGTTTTTATTGTATTGATAATCTACCAATAAACGCATTACCAAATACTGTTAAAGCACTACAAGATGAAGATGCATTTGAAAGGTTTGCAATTGCGCTAAACTCAAATGTAAGTGAGAATGAAATAAATGAGATTTTAACTATTGTAAAATCTTTTGAATGGATTAATCTTAGAATATTATTTTTAGAGGTAAGTGATGAGGAATTATTAAAAAGATTCCAACTCACTAGAAAAACGCATCCTTTCCAAAAGAAAAATGAGAACTTAAGTGAAGCGATAAGAGAAGAAAGAAGACTATTAAGAAATTTAAGACAACATGCAACAGTTGTTTTAGATACAACAGATTTTACTCCTAAGAAGTTAGTTAGTATGTTGAGTAAATCTTTTGAGTATGAAGTACTACCAGAGTTTAGAGTTGCCTTTGTATCGTTTGGATATAAACATGGATTACCTCAAAGTCTTGATTATGCATTTGATGTACGCTTTATTGATAATCCATATTATATATTAGAACTAAGAGAATTAACTGGAAACAACAAAGCTGTATATGATTATGTTATGGAACAAACAAAAACAAAAGACTTTTTAAAGATGCTAGTACCAATGTTAGAGTATATAATTGCACAACAAAAAGAATCAGGTAGAAGTTATATTTCTATTGGAATTGGATGTACTGGTGGACAGCATCGTTCAGTTTCTATTTGTAATTATTTAAGTGACTATTTTGTTGAAAAATATTCAGTAGTGAAGGATCATTATTATGTCAAACAATAATATTATTAAGGTCGTTTGTATTGGAGGCGGTTCTGGTCTTTCTCACTTTGTAAAAGGCATTAAAGATATTGAAAATATTGAATTGAAATGTATCGTTACAGTTGCTGATAATGGTGGAAGCAGTGGTATGTTAAAAGAAGAGTTGAATATACCAGCTGTAGGGGATATTCGAAATGTATTACTTTCACTTGCCAATGTTCCAGACGATTTAGAAATGCTTATGAATTACCGTTTTAAAGATGGCTCATTGAGTAATCACTCATTAGGTAATTTAATTCTTGCTGGTCTTGTTCAATCTTTTGATGGTGATATAGAAGAGGCTATAACTAGCTTATCTTCAATATTCAATGTTAGAGGTAAAATAATTCCGAGTATTGCAGGAACTGTAGATATAAAAGCAACTTTAAAAGATAATAGTGAAGTATATGGTGAATCTCAAATTGGTTTAAGTAAAGATATTCAAACCATTGAATATCTTACACCAGTAGAAGCAACATGTGATTCAGTAAATGCTATTTTAGATGCAGATATTTTAGTCTATAGTATAGGAAGCTTATATACTTCATTAATTCCCAATTTAATTATTCCAGAAATAAAAGAAGCAATTGAAAAAACCAGAGCTCGTAAATTATATTTTGCTAATTTAATGAGTCAACCAGGAGAAACAGATAACTATTCACTATCAGAACATGTTGATGCAATAAATAATCATCTAGGATTTGATGGAATAGATGTTATAATAATCAATAATCAAAGAATATCTAAAAGAGTCTTAGATCTATATCAAGAAAAAGGTGCTTACCCACTAGCTAATGACTTTTTAAATTTAAAAAGTAAAGCTAATATCTTAAGATACGATATTGCTAAAGTAGAAGGTGATCGAGTTATGCACAGCCCAGATAAACTACATAAACTATTTACAAAGGATATAAAATGTCTTTTTCAAGAGACGTTAAAGTAGAACTTTGTAAAAATGATATAGATGATTGTTGTAAAAAAGCCTTTATTAGTGCTATAATTAAGATGAATAGTAGTCTAGGAATAAATAATAATGGAATGAGTATTAACATTTCCTTTGAAAATGTTACAATAATAAGGTATATATATGAAATATTAAAAGATATATATGATATTGAAACACAGATTATTGTTTCTAAACAAATGAAGTTAAAGAAGAATAATGTATATACATTAAAAATTATTGATAAAGCAGTTGAGATATTAGATGATTTAAAGTTAATGGATAACTTTTCATTTTCGCATCAAATTGCAAGTGAGTATCAAAAAAATGAATGTTGTAAGAAATCATACATTGCGGGAAGTTTTGTAGCAGCTGGTTCTGTTAATTCACCGAAGAAATCAAATTATCATTTAGAAATTCAATCGCAAGATGAAATTCATTTAGATAATCTGATGAATTTAATTGATTCTTTAAACAAACAGAAGTATCCTTTAAGTATACATTTTAAAACAATTAAAAGACGTAATAACTTTGTTTTGTATTTAAAATCTTCGCGAGAGATAGTTGATTTTCTAAATTATATAGGTGCAACTAATTGTACATTTAAGTTTGAAGATGTAAGGATGCAACGTGATTTTGTTAATTCACTTAATAGAATGAATAACATGGATGTTGCGAATGAACAAAAGGTACAAAAGGCAGCACAGATACAAATTGAAAATATTCATAAGATAAATCAATATATAGGTTTAGATAGGATAGATATAAAATTAAAAGAAGTTGCACTAATGAGATTAGAACATCCTGAGCTTAGTTTAAATGAGCTTAGCGATTTATATAATGAAAATAGTATAGAAAAAATTAGTAAATCAGGAATGAATCATAGATTTAGGAAAATTAAAGAAATAGCTAATAAAATAAATGTAAGAGGTGATTATGATGTCAAAGAGTAGAGTAAAATCAGATCAAGAGTATCAGGATATTTTAGGGTTTAGCTTTGATAATGTTAGAGAGGGAAAAGATTCTAATATATCAGGGTATTTTGATGAGTTAAGAGAAAATGAAAATATTACAATTGATGTGAATCCATTTGATAAAATTGTATCAATTGGAGATATTAAAGACTCTTTAAAATCAGATTTAGATCAAACAAATGTTCTTGATATTAAAGCTGAAATTGCTTTAGCGCAAAGTAATCACAACGAATTGTATGATGAAGAAAGTAAAAGAGCTGAAAATAAAAGTAATAAGGGTGTAACAGGAGAAAATACTAGAAAATTATATGATAATCTTCGTTATTCTCATCTTAATAAAGTTGAACCACAAAGTCT
>JAVWHL010000006.1:0-38370 GCA_036640095.1 Erysipelotrichales bacterium
AATTTAATAAACAGTTTGCCCTACACTTAAATGATACCTTAAGCGTATTTGAAATACAACCAACAAAAGAATTAATTAATACAACATTAGCTATATTAGATAAGAGAGTAATAGATGGTGGTCACTCTATTAAATATAAGAACAATTATTATATACCCGTTGATTCTAGAAATGAAAAACAATATTTCAATTCAAAAACAAAGTGTATGGTTATACAAACATTCGATGATGAACTATTAGTTAATATTGATGATATTATATATGGTTTAGCAAAAATAGAAAAGCATGAGATTACTTCAAAAGAATTTGATAGTGCCACTATAGCAACGAAGGAGCCTAAGAAGTATATTCCGCCTATCACACATCCGTGGAAACAAGCTTCCTTTAATAGGTATCTAGCTACTAAAAAACACCGAGAAGAATTCGGTGTTAATGTTTAACGTTTTTTGAGACATTTTCATTTTCGGTTGACACAACTATCTAAATATTACTTTACCATTTTCAAAATGATCTATTATAGCTAAGGATTCAACTTTGTATCCTTCTTTTTCTAATAAACTGCGTCCTTGTTGAAACCCCTTTTCAACAACTATTCCAATCCCTACTACATTAGCCTTAGCTTGGTTAACAATACTAGCTAAACCAAGACTTGCTTGTCCATTAGCAAGGAAATCATCAATAATTAATATATTTTCATCTTCACTAAAAAATTTTTTATCCACTCTAATATTACTTGTCTTATTTTTAGTAAATGAGTGCACTGGATGTGAATATGTATTCTCACTTATAATTTTAGAATCATCCTTTTTAGCATATACTACTGGTTGTTGATTTAAGGCATTAGAACAAAAACATGCTAAGGCAATCCCACTTGCTTCAACTGTTAGTATCTTATCTATCTTTTTATCTTTAAAACGATTTGCTAATTCTTTACCAATTTCAACATATAATGCAACATCAATTTGATGATTTAAGAAACGATCTACTTTTAATATATTAGGCTCTATTACTTCTCCCTCTTCTAAAATACGCTTTTTTAATAATTCCATACTCTTCCTCCTTAAAACTATATAGTTATAAGGATACCACTAGTTACTTATTAAGACAAGTTGCTATGCTAAATCTAATATATTATAATAATAAATATTAAGAAAATAGGAGATTGACTATGAAGAAAAAAATTATTAGTATTGGATTAGTTTTAGTTTTTACTTTTACAAGTTTATTTGGTTTTCAATCGATTGATGCAGATGCAACATCAGGAATGTTAAAACAAAAAACTGTTAGAAAATGTAAGGGTAAATATTATGGGATGCATAAGAAACATTGGCACCGCGCTAAAAAAGGAAAGAAAAATAAAAAGTGGTATGCAACTGGCAAATCATTAGGAAGTAAAAAGCCAAAAGCTTGCCGATAAAGGAGTGATATTATGCGTTATGAAGGAAGCATTTATAGACCACCTAGTGAAGCTTATAGTCTATTAATACAAGTTACTGTTGGTTGTTCACATAATAAATGTACATTCTGTTCAATGTATCTTGATAAACAATTTAAGATACGACCATATGAAGAGATAGAAGAAGATATAATTAATTATAAAGATAAGAAGTATATAGAAAAAATATTCTTATGTGATGGAGATGCTTTGGTAATACCTACAGAGCAATTAAAGAAAATATTAGTACTGATTAATGAAAACTTCCCTAATTGTAAGAGAATTACTAGTTATGCTACATTCCAAGATATCCAAAGAAAAAGTGTAGAAGAACTAAAAGAGCTTAAAGAACTAGGCTTAGAAATGGTTTATTTAGGAGTAGAATCGGGTTGTGATGAAGTACTAAGCAGAGTTAAAAAAGATCTTACAGGTCAAGAAATGATAGATGCATCTAAAAAATTAAAAAAAGCTGGAATCAAAATCAGTGCAATGATTATTTCAGGGCTTGGTGGACGAGAGTTATTTGAAAAACATGCAATTGAAAGTGCAAAAGTAGTTTCAGCAATCGACCCAGATTATTTTGGTTTATTATCATTAATGGTTATACCTGGAACTGAGCTTTATGATGATGTACAAGCAGGTAAATTCAAATTAATTACCCCACTACAATCTGTAGAGGAAGTTGAGACATTAATTAAGAACCTAGATACTACTAATTGTTTCTTTAGTAGTAATCATGTTTCTAATTATTTATATTTAAAAGGCAATCTACCTCAAGATAAAGAAAGATTATTGAAAGAGATTGAGTATTATAAACAAAATCCAGAGTATTTAAATTTAAATAATAAAAGATTATAAAAATAAAAAGAGCCATTCTATGAATAGCTCTTTTTATAAAATAGATACATAAGAGAATATTAACCTTAAAAAATGAACACAACATTTTTTAATATTAACGGAAACATTATGTGCTTCCTTATTCATATTATACTATAGAATAATCTTTAATCAACCGATTAAATAACAATTTCTATACAATTAATTTATACATAATATACTTAATTAAAATAATTAGTATGATAATACGTGAAATTTGTAACATATAACACAAAAACATAAATATTATTTATAGTTAAGATAATGATGTTTCTATAATAATAACGTTAAAAATGTTAAAATATTAAAATTTTTGTTGACTAATAATATCTTATCTGATAAAGTTATAAACAACAAATACACAAAGGAGGACAATACTATGAAAAATACAATGATATTCATGAACTCAAATTCTCATCATCATATTCTATTTTATAGTAGTGTCCATTCTAGCTATTCTTTTTAGGTATACTTAAATAGAGTATAAGTTTATATAACTAGGTGGATGAAAATCTACCTAGTTTTTTTGTGTAATTGAAATTAAATAAAAGGAGAATTAAAATGAAAAAAATACTTAAAGGTTTATTATTAATGTTTGTTATGATTGGGGCAGTTGCCTGTTCAAATGAGAAAAAAGTGGAAAGTGCTCTTGATAAAGAAGAGATTGTAATGGGATTAGATGATACATTTGCTCCTATGGGATTCAAAGATACTAATGGTAAGCTTGTTGGTTTTGATGTAGATCTTGCTGATGAAGTTAGTAAAAGAATTAATAAGAAGATTAAATTTCAACCTATTGATTGGGCAATGAAAGAAACTGAGCTTGCTAATGGTAATATTGATTTAATTTGGAATGGATATTCGATAACGGATGAGCGTAAGGAAAAAGTAGCATTTAGTGATCCCTACCTAGATAATGCGCAAACAATTGTAGTACTTAAAGATAGTCCAATTAAATCTAAGAACGATTTAGAAGCTAAAAAAGTTGCTACTCAAAAAGATTCAAGTACTCAAGAAGTATTTAAAAATGATAAATCTGGTATAGTAGCTAAGTTTGATGGTGGCGATGCAACTTATTATTCAACTTTTACAGATGTATTTACTGATTTAGATACTAAACGTTCTGAAGCTATTGTAGGAGATGCTGTATTAGTTAAGTATGTAATGAAACAAAAAGGTGAAGAAAAGTATCGTGCCTTAAAGGATGATTTTGGTACTGAGCAATTTGGAATTGGAATGAGAAAAGATGATACTAAATTAAAAGAAGCAATTGATAATGCATTAAAAGATATCAAGAAAGATGGTACTTTTGAAAAAATTTACAAAAAATGGTTTAGTTAATTAGAAAAGAGGTATAGGTATGGACTTACTTATCACAGTGCTTCCAGCACTATTAGACGGGCTTAAGGTTACTTTAAAAGTATTTGCAATCTCATTGGTTGTATCCTTCCCATTAGGGTTTGTAGTTGCATTAATTAGGATTTATGCACCTAGAGTAATAGGATGGATTATTCAAACATACATCTTTATTATGAGAGGAACTCCCCTTCTATTACAAATTATGTTTGTCTTCTTTGGTTTACCATTTATGGGAATAAGATTAGAGCGATTTGATGCAGCTTTATTTGCATTGATTTTAAACTATACAGCATATATTGCTGAAATTGCACGTGGTGGTATTCAAGCTATCCCTAAAAACCAAAATGAAGCTATCGCTGTTCTAGGAATAGGACGTGTTAGAGGCTTTATAAGAATTATTATTCCGCAAGTTATTAAAATTATTTTACCAGCACTAGGGAATGAAGTTATATCTTTAGTAAAAGATACATCACTAATCTATATTATTGGCTTTTCAGAACTACTTAGAGCAGGACAATCTGCAGCAAATCAATTCGCAACTCCTGAACCATACATTTATGTTGGAGTTATCTACCTAATGATTACTGCGATTATTACAGTTATTTTAAATAAATTAGAAGCAAGATATAAGGAGGACTAAATATGTTAGTAGCAAATAAGATCAATAAATCATATGGAGATAATTTAGTTCTTAAAGATTTTGATATTACTATAAATAAAAATGAGATAATTGCTTTAGTTGGAAAATCAGGAACTGGTAAGACAACCTTAATGAGAGCATTAAACAATTTAGAGCACATTGATAATGGAACTATATCAATAGATGGAATTGTATTGTGTGAATCTATTAGTAATAAAGCACATTATTCAAAAAGAGATGTAAGAAGAAGATATCAAAATAAAATAGGTATGGTATTTCAAGATTTTGCTTTATTTCCTAATTTAAGTGTTATGGAAAACTTGATTGAAGCACCTTTAGCACAAAAGATAGCTGATCGTAAGACTTTAATAGAACAGGCAACTAAACTATTAAAAGATGTTGATTTATTAGAAAAGAAAGATGCACGTCCTAATACTTTATCTGGGGGGCAAAAACAAAGAATTGCGATTGCACGAGCACTAATGCTTAAACCTGAGATATTATGCTTTGACGAGCCTACATCTGCATTAGACAACGAATCTGCAAAAAGTATAGTTGGTCTAATCAATAAAATCGCTAATGATGGTACTGGCGTATTAATAATTACTCATAATTTAAAATTCGCTAAGGAAGTAGCAACAAAAATAATAAATTCTGATGAATTTGTAGTATAGTATTTAGATTATGAATGTAATTATGATATAATCATTAGTGAAAGGAATGAGAAATATGTTTTCATACTTTGTCTTTAGTGATGGACCTACAATGTTAAGCAGTGTTTTAGACATGTTAGTTCTAATTGTATTATTACTTATCTTCTTTAAATCAGCATCAAAAAATAGAGGTAAAAAAAGCAATAGTACATCACAAAAGAAAAATAAAAAATAATGGAGGTAACTTATGCCAAGCGCAAATGAAAAACCAGAATATGGGACTTATAAATGCATTATGTGTGATTTTACAGTTGTAATCAACGAAGAAAATGATACATTACCTGTATGTCCTACTTGTAGTTTTACAGAGTTTACTAAAATAGACTAAAAACCAGCTTTCGCTGGTTTTTTTAATACTCAAATCCAATTTTAATTACATTTTTATTTTCTAATTCCTTTTTCTTACTTTTATAGTAAGTTAGATCTACCTTAGAAGGCAAATCTCCATCACCTCGATATGAAGTATCAAAAAAGAATACATCGCTTTTACCATTTATATTAATTGTTCCCCTAACTTCATTTTTAGGGTATACAAGTTCTATCTCTTCATTATTGTTTACTGTGTAAGTAAGAAGTGTATTTTTATTATCCCCTTCTAAAAAGGTATTACCAATTACATTATCATAAGTTTTTTGCATAACACCAGCACTATCTTTAATTTTATAATAGTCTAATTTTTGTTCAAGTAGAAGTTTTTGATTAAGTCTACCTTCAGGAGTATCAACTTGTTCAATTAACTCAGCTCTATTCTTTCTATCAAAATATCCATCTTTTGCAAATACACTTGCGTATACAAAGAACCCTAGTTTTAAAACTGAAATAACCAATACAATAATAATTGCTATCTTAGCTAGATTTTTCTTCTTATTTAATTCTTCTTCACTATACCCACTTTTTTTAGATCTACCATTATTTGATACTTCTTTATTTCTCTTATATTCTTCTACTTCATCAAAATCTTTTCTTTTCATAACTATTCCTCTTATTTAATTATTATGTCTTTATAAAGGCTTAACTCCATTGTTAAGCCTTTCTTTTAGTATACAAATTCACTTTGAATAATACCTTTTGCATCTTTAGATACTTCATTATTCTCATAATATGTCATTATTACTTTTTTAGGTTTTTTATCTAACCCTTCAAAAGACTCACCATATCTAGTAACATACATCTCATCACCAAAAAAGATTGTCCCTAAATTATCATTATCATTAATAAGAAAATATGTTGGTTTTTGATTTAATTTAAGTTCCATTTCATTTGAATTATTCTCTTTTGCTTTATATCCTTCAACAACATACTCTTGAGTTTTAATTGGTTCACGTGAATCGATTTCATAAACATCACCTTCACTAATTTCATTATAACCCTCTTCATCATCAAATATTGCACCAATAAAACTATCATTACCAATTATCCCTTTTGGTTTTAATATATCATTATATGCAAAGCTACCTATTTTAGATATAAGTAATACTACTACAATTATAGAAGCTATTTTTCCACCAGTCTTTTCTTTTTTATCGCTAGGATTTGCAGGCTTACTAGTTTTATTATTCTTTTTACTCTGCGCATTTCTACTACTTGTCTCTTGTTCTACACTAGTAGTACGCCCTTGTTTTCTCTTGTATTCAGCAACTTCATCAATATCAGTAGAATAAATACTCTTATAATCAACACTTACTGGTTCATTAATTGTTACTTTTTCATCATGTCTTTTATTATCCATCTTCATACCTCTCAATTCTATAAATATTATATCATAAGTATTAATTATTACATATAAAAAAGAAATAGCCTAGGCTATTTCTTTAGATCAAATATTTCTTTTTCTATAATATAATTTAGTTCCATATAAAGTAATACCAAGTAATGCACTAATACCAGCAATAAACATCTCATTTGTTCCTGTAGTACTAATATCACCTTTATATCTATTGACAAATGTCACCATTTTAGTTTGAATATCTTTACCATTTTGTTGATAATTAACTTTATATATCATTCTACGACCATTAAAGCCAACATTAACATTCAATGTATATTTATTTTTATCATATTCAAAGCCTTTAACATTGCCTTTATTTTCAACTAAAGTATATTTATATTCTCCAACCTTAGTATACTTAATTTTACCAAAATCGATTTCACCAACACCAGCATTTACTTCTTTAGAATCTCCTTTACTACCTTGTGGCATTGGAGCATTATTTTGTCCTTTTAAAGTAAACTTAAATTTTGAATCTGGTGCTTTTTTACCAACTACTTTTTTCTTAGCTTTTAAATCAAACTCTAACGGTTGATGATTATATGCCACCACATTAACTGTATTTTGTGGATTATGTGCAATCGTAAATTGATATTCACGATCATTTACATCAGGCATCATTAAATAACCATCAGGAGCTTTAGTTTCCTTAAACTTATAATCACCAGGGAGTAATTTATCAACTGCAATTGTACCACTAACATCTGTTGTGTAAGTAGAACCAATTTGTTGATCATTCTCATTAACTAAAATAAACTCAGCATTTTTTAATACCTTATCATTTTCATCCTTCTTAGTTAATAGAACATCTCCTCTTATTATTTTATTTTCAGCACTAACTTTAATAGTTTCGCTAGGATTTTTAGGGATTGTAAAACTTATTTTACCTTCAGCCTTATCATATCCTACAGGTGCTTTTATTTCAATAAAATAGTAATCATTTGGCAATAAATTATCAACTGCAATTAAACCATTTTCATTGGTAGTATATGTTTCACCAATTTTTTGATTATCACTAGTATATAATTCAAATTGAGCTCCAGGAAGAAGATTAGATAAATCATCCTTCTTAGTTAATTCAACATCTCCTCTGATAATAGTATTAATCGCTTCTAGTGCAAGCGTTGTTGGTGCATTTGGTTGAATCGTAAACTCAATTGGTGAAGTTAACTTTTCATAGCCAACTGGCGCTTCTACTTCACTAAATTTATAATTACCAGGATTTAATGTACTAAGATTAATTTTACCAGACTCATCTGTATAGTGCGTTGTTTTTTGATTTAACATATCCTCTAATTCAAATTCAACACCAGACAAAGTATTTCCTAAATCATCTTTTTTAACTAATTCTAAATCGCCACCTAATATCTTATTATTAAGTGTATATGTACCAATTAGTTCTTCTTGTTTATAAGAAGTAGTTATATTAAAGATACTATGGTTAATAGAACCACTTCTCTCATTTAATGAATATACTAATTTACTACCATTTTTATCAAATTGATTATAATATCCAAAGCTACCATTTAAAGTATCTAAAGAAACTTTAGCATTACCCAGTCTTAAACTTTCAATTGGTAAAGTTGATTCATCAACATTATCTGTTGTGCTATCATCTTTAGCAGTTGTTTCTCCAGTGTTTAAATTAACATCTACATTAGCACTATTATATAAATCAACATCAACATCTTTTTTAACATAATCTTTTAATAAAGTATTAAGATTACTAGTAGGAATTACATTTCCTTTAGCATCTAGCCATTTTTTATTAAGATCAATTTTTAATGGTTGCCATTTATTTGTGAATGTATAAGTATATTGAAGTTGATCTCCAACTATTTTCTTGCTAGATTCTAATGACATAACAAAGTTAGGATTATTTTTCTCACTAATACTATAAGTTAAACTAGGATCTAAATTTTCAATCAATACAGAACCAGTATATCCTTTAGCATTCTGCACATTCGCATTAATATCAAATTCTTTAGTATCTTTTTCTATATTATTTTCATCTACACCTTTAAGTGTGAATGTGAAATTACGATTTTCATCTACAGATTCAAAGTATTCTCTAGATTTGGCACTTGTATGTCCATCTAAATCAACATTCTTAACAATAGTCGCTTGAGCATCTGGCACTTCTGCATTTACACCAACACTAACTACTTCCGATTTTAAATCATTCATAGCTGCTCCATAAGCTAAACTATATCCAAATGTATTAAATCCAATTGCTTCAGATTTATTATAATCCTCTACTTTTTCACCTAAATGAGCATCAAATGTAATCTCCATTTCACCCAAAGCACCAATAATTATATTTTCATCAACAATTGCAACTCTAATTGCAGTAGCTTTAGAAAACTCTTTATTAGCAGCAACTACTTCAGCTTCACTATACCATCTTCCACTTTGCACAACACCATTTTTATCATTATCACTAAATTTCTCATTGGCAGCACCAAAGAAATATTCCAAACGATATTGTGATTCATCTAATGTTTTGGTTGCACTAGTTGCTGATTCTTTATGACTTACCTTTACATTACCATTATCATCTAATCTGATAGGTGTTTCTGAATCTCTTTTACCATCTGTTACAACACCAATATCCCCAGTACTTGGTAAACGATCTATAAAGACCAATTTACTCAGACGTGTATCATTCTTAACTGCTTCTAAACGCAATGTATATTTAAACTTATCTTGTCTACTATCTAATTTTAACAATCTATTTGCATCACGAGAAGTTACAGTATTCTTACCATCACTTACTTTTTTATATGCTGATAAACCATATGCACCATATACATCTACAAACGTAGAATCCTTAACATGATGAACATTTTTTCCATTTTCAATTAGACTTGATAAATCACCAAACATATGCTGATAACCCGGCCATACATTAAATAATAAGTTATTTCCTGAAGAATTCATTATATTCTCATAGAAATCTTGATTACTTTCTTGAATTGGCACTAGATATACCTCTGGTGCATACGAAGTAAATTTATATTGTTGTGTTTTAGTTCTAATTGTAAATCCTGCACCTTGACTTCGTCCATAATCTCCATCAGTAATAGTCCAAACAATTATTTGTTGCTTAGTAGGACTCATTTTAATAGTTGGATCTGATAACCAAGAAGGTTTATTTTTGTTGGCTACAAAAGTTCCATCAACATTACCTGTAACTGCAGCAGTTGATTCAACATATTGATTATCTGGATTAGTTTCATCAAAAACAACACCTTCTGGTAGTACTGCAACTATTTTAGAACCTTTGATAAGGTTTGAACTTGCATTAGATGCATTACCAACTTTAATACGCCATGCTAAATTATCACCTGGATTTACTGGTGTAACATTTTGAATATATGGTTGTGTTGCACCACTATCTAAAACAATATATGGATTAATATCAATTCCTGGAACTATTGAATTATCAATGTATCCAACACCCACATCACCTTGGAATCTAATTTTAGTCTCTTTATCATCATCCCAATTTTCATCAGGTTTGTTTCCATCATCTGCCTGTTTACTACCTCCATCATTAATTAATAATGTAGCATTATCTTTCATATAGAAGGCAAAAGAATTTTTAAGATTTTTTATTTCATTATTTTGTGTTTCAATCATTTTAGTATTGATACTTTCTTTATCAACGACTGTATCATAAGTGATAGTAATCTTACTATTAGCTGGAACAACTAGATCTTCATCATGCATTAACCTTTGTTGTTTAACAATATCATCTGAATTACTATAAATGCCTTTCTTAATACTAGCTTCATCTACACTTGCATTATTTATCTTCATAGTACCTTCTTTATATTTTTCGTAGATTGGAAGTATATCAACAAATCTAGAGATTGTATAATCTTTTGCACCAGTATTAGATATATTTATTGCATAAGATCTTCCTTCACTATTACTTTCAATATTAAAAGTATTATTATTACTTGTTACACTTTTAGTTAAAGCACCGTAGTTAAAACTATCATTAATTAATTTAATATTAGCTTCTTGATAAATATATGATTTAGTACTCTCTTTACCATCAAGATTAGATTGAGTATCATTTACAATTACACCATTCTTTCTATTTAATTCATCGACTGGATTAGTTGTAAATACATGTACTCTATTCTTTTGATCTAAAGTTCTATTATTTTCAGGAATTCCGGTTGTGTCAGCTTCTAGTGTATACTCGAATTCATATGAGAATGTTTTAACTTTTTGGAAAGTATTATCAGTATAAGACCCAGCAGTTAAATCAATGGGTTTTTTCCAATCAACTTTAATACTATCTTCTTTACCATCACCATCAGTATCAACTAGCGTTAATTTATAATCATCAGCTCCACTAGGTAATGGCAACTCTTTCCTAGTCCCTGGTCCTGATATATTATCATCAGGATTACTTGATGAATTCTTTGCATCATACTCCGTTTCAAAGAACTTAATTTTAAATGTATTATCTACATATTTTAAATTACTTGGTAATTTATCAAGTAATGTCTCTATTTTCACATATTTGTTTGCCTTAATATGATCATTTGACATTGTTACTTTATAATCAATTTCATCACCATGTTCAACCCTACTAGTTGGATGATTATCTGTTATTTTTGTAACACCTTTTGTTAAATCAATAACACCATTAATATTTTCATTTGGATTAACTTGCCATGTATCACTACATTGACCATTTGCAAGACCATTATATGTAATATTACAAGTATTAATAATTTCATTTTCTTTAGTACCATGTTCATTATCATCAGTAGGACTAACATTTTCAACAACTTGCATTGTATATACTAAATAAACACTTTCACCAGGTTTGATTTTATTTCCCTCACCTAGATTAACCTTAAATGATCTTTCACTTGGATAATTATCAACAACACTAATTTTAGTAGGATCAAATTCAGTTGCTGTTGATTCTAGTTCCATTGAACCTTGTGGTCCTCTAACTGTTATTTTTTCACCTTTATTTAATGCAGCTATATTATAAGGATTATCAAAGTTTAATTTGTCAACATCGATATTATCCATATTAATACCAGTTTTACCTTTGAACGGTTTTAATTCTTCAGTGTAAGTATCATTGAATTCAATATTTCCATCCCATACATTTTTTGTGTTATTCTCAATTTTAGCCATATATAAACCAACATCTCCACCATATGGATAACTTGACCATGGGTATTTAATTGAAGTAGGAACACTTATATTTTTATGCCATTTATTTATACTTTTATCTTCACCGTTTCCCATTTTAGTCCAATAGAAAATTCCTTCTCCATTCTTAAATCCATTACGATAAGAATTGAACTCATTACCAATAGTATGATATTTATCATAATTGTATTCTGAATTAACAGACATTGTATATGTTATGTAATAAGATTTATTAGCTGGTATAATAATATTTTCTTTAAATTTAATTTTTACTATACCTTTATCAATTACAATATCTGGTTTACCACCTGGAAAAGCAATTGGCGTACTAGAACCATCATCGGGATTTTTATCCCATAAAAGTAAATTTAATTCGTTTGTATCATTTAAAAGTCGCGTGTCTATTGCATCACTTCCATCTACAGTAGTAGTAGTACCATTGTATGGAGTTAAAGTACCATTTGTAAAATGGTCAATTATTTCATCAACATATAATTGAGCACCCTGCTCATCACGCATATAGATAGTAAATTGAATTACATCTTTAGCTTTTGGAGTACTATGTGGAGTCTTACCGGCTAAGTTAGCAGCGGATTTATTTGTTTCGGATAATCCAGCACCATTAATAGGTTTAAGATGATATGTGAAACTTGTTTGTGCTGTATTTGCTTTTTCAGTATCACCATTTTTATATTTTTGACTTACTTTATTAATTACTTGAATTCCATCTTTAGAAAGATCTTTTTGATCAATAACCTTGTAATCGACTAAATGACCAACTTGAACAGTTTGTCCTATTGCAATATCATTAGTGATCGTATAACTTTCTATTTGATCAGCATCTTCGAATACTAAAAGTTCATTATTTAATCTATCATAATTTTTTACTTCACCATCTTTATACTTAACTTCAATTTTAAACTTAGTAACACTTCCTGTAATACTCGCCATTCTAATTTGAACTGGCTTAATTATTGAAGCATTATAATCACTACCTTCAACTTCTTTGTATTCCATACTAATTACATTAGTGTTTTTATTTTTTATATGTTCTGCTCCTAATTCAAATTGAACAGTATCTCCAGGATAGGCAGCTAAATCTGTATTAGATACTGGTTTACCTGAAATTGTTTTAATTGACTTAACTGGTTCTTTATAAGAATCCATTGGCATTTCTTTTTCACTAACACGATAAGTAAAATCCAATTTAACAAGACTATTTTGAGCTAAATTAAGATTTCCGTTTTCATTCAAAGTTACACTACTATCTAATTTAACTGAAGGTACTACTTCATGAGAAGTACTTGTTTCACTAATAGAGAACACCTTAGAACTATCAGCTGGCATATCTTTAATTAATGGACAAGAACTATTTAAAGTTGATCCTTTTATTTTAAACTTAAATGTCGGATTTTTAAATTGATTATTAATATCAGGATTACTTTGTGTTGATTTAATACTAAAACCAATAACTTGATCAGCATCATTTTTTACTAATGTAATATTTTCGCTAGGTATTAAAACATCATTTTCATCATAGAACATTGATTTATCTAATTTAATCAATGGACAATCTCCATTAGCATCATCTACAGGTAATGCATAAGTAGAATTAAAAATTACTGCTTTAGCAAAACCAGTCCCTAATACAGTATTATTAGTATTATAATCCACATTATTAGGATTAGGTGATGTACTTAGAGTAAATGATAAATCTTTAATTGGGTTATCAATTGCTTGTTCTGAGTTGTTTCTTTCAAAAACTTGATTTTGCCCAGTTGTTGAATTACTCACTTTATTCCAATTAAACTTATCTACTTTTGCAGTATAACTACTTTTTTGTTCAACAGATACACTAGTATTATTATTCAAATTCATTAATGTAACACTAAAATCAAAGTCTTTTTTATTATCAGTTACACCATTAATAAATGGTTTTAAAAAGAAAGTCAATGTATCAGAAGAAGATATCGGTGTATCTACTGTATTAACCATCCAATAATAGCGTTCTCCATCTGTATTAGGAGTTCCACTAGGATCATTTAAACTGCCTTCTTTTAATGTCCAATTATCATTTGCAACTCGACCTAGTTCCCCTTTGAAATCTTTAGGTAATTTAATACGAAAAGCCATTTTACCAGCTTGTATTAAATCAGGACCATTTAAATCTTTAGGCATCGTGCTATAAGTCACAAAGAAAGATGATTGTTGCCCACTACTCACTTCATAAGGTTGCCCATTTGTATTTGTACCTAAATTTCCAGATATAACTCGAAAACTATTCCCCTCGGACATTTTCCATTCCGTAGCATATCCATTTGCAGATACATTTTTATTTGGTAATATTGCAAAAAGAGCTAGAAATAGTAAACCTATCCCAAACACTATTACCTTTAAGTTAATTTTTTTATTCATTTATATCATCTCCTCATTAGATTATATTTTTCACCACTACATATAATGAATTTTTCAAATACATTATCTTTATCATTATATCATTAAATACACAAAAACACCATTGATTGTACATTAAATTATGATATATTCTTTACTACTGAAATATATTTTTTTTAAAAGAGTCACTAGAAGAACAAATCATGCACCATTCAATATTTTGTTCACATATTTACATATAGTAAAAACGCCTATTTGAAGGTGTTTGGTTGTCTATTGGTGGAGCTAGGTGAGAAGTCATTGAATAATTTATTACAATCTATAATATTTTTTTATTCTCCATTTTACACTTTATTTCATAGATTTTTTTGTAACGATAAATTTTTAAGGGTTCTTATTTCATAATAGCCTCTTAATTCTTTATTTGTTTTTATATCAATTTCTTGCCTTTTCAATACTATTTCACATTTTACCGTAGTAACTATCATCAAGCATTCAATTAATTATTTTACTTGCACTTTGATATGATTTCTTTATGCAACTAGTTCTTTTACAAGTAATTGTTCATATGATATTAGCATAATAACCTAATGTTATAGCCACATAATAAATAAAAAAGCACAAAAAAAGAGAGTTAAATTAATAACTCTCTTAAAACTATATATTTATAACAATTACTTTAGAAAATAATAACTATTATTGTAATTAGAACTACTAGATAGCAAATTAGAAATTTAAAATAGTCTTTCAAATAACTATCTATTTTTTCATTACATTCTACTATTACATCTATATTTTCATCCACATTATCTATCATTATTTTTTCTAATTCTCTATCTTCATCGTCTTGCTCTTCTATTAACTCTTTTAAAGAAACGATAGGAGAGGTTGGGCTAAACTCAATATTTAGTATTTTAACAATATATGTTATAGATAAAATATAAAATAGTACAGTTAATATTATAATAAGTTTAGTATTATTTGTATTTGTATGATTTAAATTAGTTATTGCAAATGATACTATAGTATTTACTATATTTAAGCTAAATAAATATTTTAAAACTAATTCTTTTCTTGCAATTATTTTATCGTAGACTTGTTGGTAGTATAGATCCATTTCTTTAATATATTTCAGTCTATTTTCCATCTTTCTTTCCACCTTTTTTAGGTTTATAACTCTCATTAAGTGTATTTTCATCTCCAGTTTTCACCTTTTTATCATTCATATTATTCACCTCCATAAAAAATATACATAATATTAGCTAATTATAGTCTATCACACTCTATATATAGTTATCTAGCTTTTCGTATATTTTTACTAATCTATTATCTATAGCTCTTTCACTATATCCTAGTACATATCCAGTCTTAGTGATTGAGTATCCATAGTGATATATGCATTGCAGTATCTCTTTGTCTACTTCATGCACTTTTTGATGTAGACAGTTGATACCTACTTCTAACATACCTATCTTTTTTAATAGCTCGTTATGTTTGTTTAGCACTTATATTTCTTCTAACTCATCATAGTACTCGTTATGTTTTTTAAGCCTCTTAAACACTTCAAATCTTTCTCTATACAAGTCTAAGGTTTCCAAATCAGGAACTGACTCACTTAGTCTTTGTTTTATTTCCCTTTTACGTTCTTTACTTAACATTATGTCAGCTCCTTTTGGTTTATTGTTCTTTTGTACTATTACATCTTCATCATCTACGTTTGATTGATCGTTGTTAGTAATTTCTTCTGTTACTTTTTCATCATCATTGTTAGATTGTTCTTTGCATTTACACTCTTCTTTCTCTTCTAATTCATTTAACAACAAGATCACTTCATCTGTTGTTTCAATAACGTGTTTCTGTTGACCTATGTTAGTGGTAATAATAGTTTTCCTATTATGATACTTCTTTTCTGCACTAATGTAATACTCATCGTTGATTGGTTCCACCACTTGAATACTTTCTGTTTTTGATTAATACTGTTCTTTCTAAATAATCTCTTACTTTTAAATACATAATTTAATCCTAAATTTTTATTAAATTTCTTTTTTATTCTTTCCTCTTACTATACATGTTGACTCACACTAAAGCGTCTAACCATAATTCTGTTAAGGTTGCCACTTTGATAAAACGTTATACCATTGTACCTCCAAAGGTGTTGTTGATGTAACTATATAGACTGTCGGGTGGTATTGTTTTAGCTTATATAATCACCTCTTTCTTTAAAATTTTTCAAACTTCCCATATATGTTTTTAAATGTTACAATTGAAACAAATAACAAAGGAGGTTTTATTATGAAAAAGTTTTTAAGTTTTATGTATATAACTATTTTAGCAGTATTATTTGTTTATAATATTGATATTTCTGCTACAACCGACAATGACGGATCCTACGTTATTAAACAAAACGAATCAGCTTTTAACAAAGATATAAGAACTTCATTTGTAGCACCTGATAAATTTAAAAAACCAGTTACGAATAATGCTATTTTGACTTGTGGCTATGGAACAACATGTGCATACTATGCAAATCAAGGAAAATTCCATACTGGAGTTGATTTAGGATACAAATTCTCAACAAACAAGAGTGAGAGAAAGATCTTGGCTTCAGCTTCTGGTAAAGTTGAAAGTGTAATCAATAGCAATGTAGGATACGGAAAACATATAAAGTTTTGTAAGCATGATAATGCTTACAAAACTTTATATGGTCATATGAGTAGTTTTAAAGTTTCTAAAGGTGATATCGTATATACTGGACAAGTTATCGGCATGGAAGGTAGCACTGGGAATGCTAAAGGTGATCACCTTCATTTTGAGATTTGGAAAAATGGTGACTATAAACATCAGCCAGTAAACTATATGGCTAACAGAAAAACTGCAACACCGCTTGCTAGTGATACTTTCATCACTTCTTACTACAAAAGTGGGAGAAAAAAGCAATCTATAACCTTTTCTAATGGAAAGCAAAGTGTGAAAACACTATTTGTAGATAACTCAGCAAATAATGTGTCATCCAAACATCAATATGAATCAACTGGTAATTATTGGAAAAAATCCATGTATTATAAAAATGGAATCTTAGATTACACAATGATTCAACCAGGTACTGCTGCTAATCCTATCCTAGAAAAACACTATTATGACTCGACTGGAAAACACTGGGAAAAATCTATGTACTATAAAAGTGGAATCTTAGATTACACAATGATTCAACCAGGTACTGCTGCTAATCCAGTTTTAGAAAAACACTTCTATGACGTTACGGGAAAATATTGGACTACATCATACTATTATAAAGATGGTAAAACATATAGAAAATTAACACAGCCTGGAACTATAACGAATCACATTATACAAGATGAATATTATTTCTATAATGGTAAATTAGACTATGTTATAGAATATAGTAACGGAAAAGCGTACAAAGTAAAGTATCACAATATTAATGGTGAATATGTTAAAGAAGAGTACTACGCAGCTCAAAATGATTGGGTAGTCAAATTTAAACATGAAAATGGACACGAATACTATATTGGTTATCAGATTGGCGAGGCAACTGCTACTGGTAGTGAGTTCAAAATGAAGTTATCTAGTGACAGACCCTTCTTTTATAAATATGATAAATATACAAATAGACTTGAACAACCTTCAGGAACTATTAAGAAAGGTGAAATTTTAGACTTCAGTGAATGGACAAATGAATCAAACAAAATCATTCCAATATATAGTGCCAACGAATATAAGTATGTAATGAATTTTACACATAATGATAATGGGATTACATATTATATTGGTTACAAATTAGGTGAGGCAACTGAAGCAGGTGGAACTAATAAAATGAAATTATCAAATAATCGTAATTTCTTCTACAGATATGACAGTGAAACTAAAAAGTTTATTCAGGGGTCTGGTACAATTAAAAGTGGTGAAATAATTGAATTCAATTCACGGTTCGATGATCCACATAAATAATTAATAAACTGGCGCTTGTCAAAGCGTTAGTTTTTTATAATCATTTGATAATTGATAGTTATCGACTAGCTATTTTAAAAGCTTCTATCCATAAATATCTCCTTTTGATTATTTGCTACGTTATGTTAAAATATGTGCGGACATTCAATAAAAGGAGGTGGTTCCTATTAAGTTAATTCTTAAGGAGCTTATGTAACCCCCACTCCTTTGTTATAAAGGAGCTACCGCAAATGTCCTGCCCTCAATCAGGGCATTTTTTATTTTTTGGTAACGAATTAGATCTGTTTAATCTTTAAATATACTCATACTTTTATTTTATATTTCTTTTTTTCGTTATTTGTTTGATTATTCGCTATAATCGTTATTAAAATAGCGTCTGCTGTTCATCATACTCAATACATAACAATTGTTCTTGTGAAGCATTGTATACATCTCTTAAGACCTCAAATCCAAATGAGTGTCTTTTTAGTTTCTTACAAGCTAATAAAGTAGTTCCACTACCAGCTACTGGGTCAACTACAACACTTCCCTCATCAGTAAAAGTTTTGATTAACTTTTCTAATAAATTAACTGGCTTTTGTGTAGAGTGTATTTTTGGTACATCCTTTATACTATCTCTTTTAAATTCAAAGTGATTAAGGATCATCTTCTTTCCAGTTTCTTCTTCTTGCCATTTGTTATTAAATTTAGATAACTTATCTCGATATAAGACTACTGCATATTCTGTAGCTCCTAATATTCGCATATTGGCTTTTAGAGCTTGTCCACTAGACTTTTTACAAAAGAATAAGGGATAACTGTTTTTAAAGCCATATCTTTTACCTATTTTAATCTGCATATGCATTTGTTGAAATGAGCAGAAGATAATCATTGCTGGTGCTTTTCCTTTTTCTTTAGGCTCTTTAATCAAGAGCTTTTGGCAAAAGTGCATATATTCTACTAGATTAAAGTTCTTATCACTTGGGAAGAATTTTTTACCTGCTTTGTCACTCTCTCCATTCTTATTGTCTCCACCTTTATATCAACTAGGATTGCTTGCATAAGCATTATTACCTAAGTTATAAGGTATATCTGCAATCACTAGTTGCGCTCGTGGTATGTTATATCTTTTAAAGTTTTGACAGCTATCATGATATAGCTCGCATTTTACTTTCATTAAATCATCCTTTCTGTTATTGTTGATAATCACTCTTTTGTGTATAATGTTTACAAGGAGTGATTTTTATGAATAGAAATAATTGTGTAAATCATATGAACAGGACCTCAAGAAAAATAAATAACTGTTGTCCTTCTGAAATAGAAAAACCTAGAAAATCTTCGTTACAGCTAATTAGCCTTATAGTAACAATACTTATTGCAGTAGGAACATTTTACTTAACAGATAAAGCTAATTATATCTCTAACCTTTCTGCACCTGTTAATTATGATTTAGTTAGAAATAGTAATTATAAAGACACATCACAAAATACTTATAATGTGAATACAACTGCAAAATTAACTGCGTCCTCAGGTAAGGTAAAATTCTTTTGCGTTTCGCAAATTGAATCACCACTTGATATTACTTGCCCAGAAAACAAATCAAACTCATATACCTTTACTTATAATCTTGATTCAGTCGAAACAATCTTATTTATAACTACTATCTCTGAAAATAATCAAGTAAATATTGATAATGTCTTAGTAAAATACAAGCCTTCAGATATTAATACGGTTTCTAATGGAGATGATAAAACGTTTACATTGAGTGTTTCTCCTCCATTCGCACCCATGCAAAAATTAACTAGTCCAATTTTATCAGAAAAACACTTTAATGAAGGAATTAAGCATGATGTAAAATTTTCTAAAATAATTAATTATAATAATGTAGTAGCCAGTAGAGATAAAATTTTCAAAAAAGTTAATAAGTATTTTGGTTTAAATTAGAATTTTTATTAGCGTAATACTTTATTTACTCTTAAAATGATAAATCATTTTCTGTTACATTGGAGTCTTCAAATGGATCGTTATTCATTTTACTTGGTTGTGGATTATTGTTTTGTTGACTATCTTTATTCCCCAAAAACTGTACATTCTCTGCAAATACTTCTGTTACATATACTCTCTTACCATTTGCATCATCATAGTTTCTTGTCTGTATTCTTCCATCTACTCCTACTAATGAGCATTTACCAACATATGCTGCCATATTATCAGCAGTTCTCCCCCACGCTACCCAGTTAATGAAATCTGCCTCACGCTCTACATTAGCATTAGTAAACGTTCTATTTATAGCAAATGTAAAATTTGCTACACTTTGACCTGATGTGGTCTTTTTTATTTCTATATCTTTAGTTAGTCTTCCAACTAATATTGCTTTGTTCATGTTAACGCTCCTTTGTGTTAAAAGTAATTTTAATATCGTTTTCACGAACTATAATAGACTTGAATGTGCGTTGCTTATACTTACTGAAATCAACATCATTGATATTGCTATATAGTTCTGTTTTTGTTTGTTTTGGCTTGTTACCTTTCTTTTGAGTTCTTAGAAACACTCTTACTCTTTTATCTTTAGGCATTAAATTTGACTCGTTCATAGTGTTCCTTTCTTTGTCTATACATCATAACAGTGCCAACTAGACACACATACAATAATGAGCATTTATTGTTTATAACTTCGATTAGTAGTTTTTATATTATTTAGAAAGGAGATATATCTTATCTAATTGACACTACTATGATGTATAGACCTTTTTTATTTTAGATTACAAATTCTCTAAGATGAATATGATTATCATTGCAAAAGCGAATTTATAAAAATGTTTTTCAATGTATTTATCTGCTTTATCTAGCATATTAATTCTTCTTTTCCCAAAGTCCATTTATTAACTTACCTTTTCTATCTTTGATTTCGTTATATGCATGTTCTACACATTCTTTTAAAGTGAAATTGTAGTGTGCAACTATATAAGTTAAGAAGTATGTAATATTACTTATGTTTAATTCAATATCATCATCTTTTTTTCTTAATTGTTTTTGAATAAAAATACTTGTCTGAATATATTATCTACATCTTCAAAGACATAATTTCCTATTTCAGTTTTTAATATTGAGATTTCAAACTTGCGACTTTTTACTTGTATACTTAACATTACATGTGTTACAAATATATCTCCTATTGCATCTTTGATATCTGTTAAATGAATACAGTTATATATGTATGTATGTACAATTGAATCCAAAGGAAAGTTTAACTGTTAGACTTGTTACTAGCGATGAATCTGTATTAGACAGTTCGTCAATATTCATTGTATTTCGCGATGTAACTTATTTTTGTTATACACACTATATTATAACTCCTTCTGCTAGAGATGATGGTTTAATTATTTATTCTACTTAAGAATTAAGCTACAAAGACACAAAAGAATTAACCCATGAAGACAAAAAACTTCACACAGAGAATAAAAAATATCTAGAATTCATAAACCAGTAGAATAATTATTAAAAAAGACAATATAAATTTGATTGAAAACTTCAGATATCAGAAGTAGACTTTCTGATATCATTTTAATAGAATTGAGGTGATATTATGGCTTATAAAGATAGAAAAGCTAATAAATGGACTGTTAGTGTTAGTTATGAAAAAAATTAGATGGTAGCAGAGCTAGAAAATGTAAGTATGGCTTTAAAACTAAAAAAGAAGCAGAGACATGGGAACAAAATTATTTAAAGAGTGAAGATATACAAACTGATCTATTAAATAAAAATGAGTTATATATGTCTAACATATTTGATGAGTTTTTAGCAACTAAAATAGGTGTGGTAAGAGATACTACTTATAACAAAAATACAGTAATAATGAATAATCAGTTGAAACCATACTTTAAAAACACTTCCATATCTAAAGTAAACTTCAATGTAGTTATGAAATTTAGAAAGCATCTTATCGATAAAGGATTGTCAAATCAAAGAATTAACGCCATAATTAAGTTTTTAAAAGAGGTTACTAACTTTGCTAATGCTATTTATGAAACTAGTTATAATCCATTTAGAAGAATAAAACCTCTCGCAGTTGAACAGAAAAAAGAAATAAACTTTTATACCTTAGATGAATACTCTAAATTAGATAGTGTTGTTGATGATATAGTATATAAAATGTTCTTTAGATTTTTATATTTTAGTGGACTAGGAAAGGTGAAGCATCAGCTTTAAATTGGAATGATGTTGATTTTAAAACAAATATCTTAGATGTACATAAAAGTGTTGATCAAAAGAAAAAAGGTGTACCATTTGAAATAGGTCCACCTAAGAACGATAGTAGTTATAGAAAAATAAAACTTGATAAATTAACTATGGAAATGTTAGCAGAATTAAAGCTACATTCTCAGAAAAATTATAGATCATTCAACAATACACAATTTATTTTTGGTAATAATGTTCTATTAAAAGAAACAATTTTGTGTAATAAATTTATTAAATATACTGAATTAACCAATTTGGAAAAATTAGATTTCACGATTTTAGGCATTCTCACGCTTCACTACTAATTAACAACAATGCAAGCATTGTTCTTGTGTCTAAAAGGTTAGGACATAAAAATATTGAAAAAACCTTAAATACTTATAGTCATTTATTTGATAGTAAAGAAGATGAAATCATAGAATTAATTGAAAAATTAAAAAAAGTGGCGATAAAGTGGAGATATCATTTAAAAATATAAGAAAAACACCTTTAAATAGGTGTTTTATTTGTTTATGGTGGAGCTGGGGGGAATCGAACCCCCGTCCAAAATACGTCCCTTGAGAGAGGCTTTATTACAGTTTTAGTTATCTTTTCTAAATTCGAATAAAGACTAAAAGATAACATAAGGTCTTTATTTATAGATCTAAATTAAACTAATAAAGATGATCGCTCTACTAGCGCACATATATAAAGTTGCAGTCAAATAAAACTATATGTGAATTTTAATAAGACTGGCTACAAACCAATATTTAGGCTATTATGCAGCGTATGAATAATTTGTGTTTCCGATTATTTTCGAAATGATGATTACCTCATCACTGGACTGAACCTCAAACTAGACTATATCCTGTCGAAACCATGACAGCCCCTAGTAATTTTTAAGAAACTTCTTAATTTCACGATCAGCATCTCTTTTCTTTTCAACTTCACGTTTATCATATAATTTCTTACCTTGTGCTAAAGCAATTTCTAATTTAACCATTCCTCTTGTATAGTATATTTTAGTTGGAACGATAGTTAGTGATTTCTCTTTACTTTCTTGTAGTAATTTCTTAATCTCACTTTTATGTAACAATAGTTTTCTTTCTCTTGTTTCATCGTGGTTAAAGCGATTACCATGATCATAATGAGATATATGAAGATTAACTACAGATGCTTGTAAATCATTTGAAATACGCACAAAACAATCTTTTAAATTGACTCCATTCTTACGAATTGATTTAATTTCAGTACCAGTTAAAACAATACCTGCTTCAAAAGAATCTAAAAGAAAATAATCATGTCTTGCCTTACGATTTGTATTGATAATTTTCATATTTCCACCTCACTTTAACAACTATTATTATAACAGAAATAGACGTTGAGATAAAGAAAAAAGGCTATATTACTAGCCTTTGATTACTTCAACTTCATTTGTATCAAGATCAACAATATAACCTAAACCATTATCTGGTGCTAGACCATACATGTTAGCATCTTTCATAAAGTGTTTTTTCATAATAGAAGAAATAACGATTCCATGTGTTACAACTAAAATATTTTTAGTTTGACTTTGTTCTTTAGAAACATGTTCTAAGAAATTTGTTGTACGATTAAATAAGTCATCATAAGTCTCTCCATTTGGTGGATTAACTACATCTTCCCAAGTATAACCTTGATCTTCCAATTCCTTAAACTTATCTTCATAGTTCAAACCTGACCAATCCCCAAAATTCATTTCAACTAAATCATCACGATATTCATTTACTTCTAATTCTGGAAATAAGATAGAAAAACTTTCTTTAGCTCTAATTAATGGTGAACAATAAATATAATCAAATTCAATATCACTATAGATATCTCTTTTAGTAACTAAGTCGTCTCTTCCTTTATCATTTAAAGGTTCATCAATAATACCATTATATTTTCTTTCGATATTAGCTTGTGTAATACCATGTCTAACAAAATATATTTTCATACTATCTTCCCTCTTTTCTAATTACTTCTCTTCTTTTTTTACTTCTTCTTTATCTGGTTCTTCTTTTTTAGGTTTAGGAAGTAATGCTTTAGCAGAAACATTCACTCTACCTCGATCATCGATTTCCGTAACTTTTACTTTAACAATATCATTTAACTTAAGAACATCCTCAACGTTTTCAACACGTTCATGAGCTATTTTAGATACATGTAGTAAAGCATCAGTTCCTTCAAATAATTCTACGAAAGCTCCAAATTTTTCTATACGAACGACTTTAGCATCATAGATTTCTCCAACTTTTGCTTCTCTTACAATTGCTTCAATCATTGCTTTTGCATGATTAATTGCATCTCTATCTGTATGGTAAATAACAACTTTTCCATCATCTTCGATATCAATCTTAACATCGTTAGATGCTTCAATAATCTTGTTGATCATTTCTCCACCACGACCGATAACATCTCTAATTTTTTCTGGATCAATTGAGAATGTACACATTTTTGGAGCATACTTACTTACATCTTCACGAGGCTCATTAATACACTCTAACATATTAGCTAAAATTTGTGCACGACCTATTTTAGCTTGGCTTAACGCTTCTTCTAAAATATCTCTAGTGATTCCAGCAATTTTAATATCCATTTGTAAAGCAGTAATACCTTTTTGAGTACCAGCTACTTTAAAGTCCATATCTCCTAAGTGATCTTCTAAACCTTGAATATCAGTTAAGATAGTATAATTATCTTCTTTCATTACAAGTCCCATTGCAATACCAGCAACTGGAGCCTTAATTGGAACACCCGCAGCCATTAATGACATTGTCCCAGCACAGATTGTCGCTTGAGAAGATGAACCATTTGATTCAGTAATTTCACCAACAACACGCACTGTGTATGGGAATACATCTTCATTTGGCATTACTTGAGCTAATGCTCTTTCACCTAATGCACCATGTCCGATTTCACGACGTCCTGGAGCACCCATACGCCCTGTTTCACCAACAGAATAAGGTGGGAAATTATAATGTAACATAAATCTTTTTTGATCTAAATCATTAATACCATCAATGATTTGATACTCATTTAAAGCACCTAATGTAGTTGTACTAATACATTGTGTTTCTCCACGAGTAAACATTGAACTACCATGAACACGAGGTAATAAATCAATTTGAGAATCTAATGGTCTTATTTCAGTTAAGTTTCTACCATCAGGTCTAACTTTTTCAACAGTGATTTGCTCCCTTACATATTCTTTAACCAAATCATGTAAAGCTTCTTTAGCTTGTTTTATTGTTTTATTTTTTGTAGCTTCATCTGGATATTCTTGTTCTTCAAAATAAGCAACAACTTCATCTTGAACCTCTTTATTAGCTTCAGCTTTTGCTTGCTTAGTAAATATTTTACAAGCAGCAGCAACCTTATCCATTGCTAAATCTTTAACTTTATCAAAGATAGCACTATCTACTTCATATAAAGCAATTTCTCTTTTTTCTAATCCAATCTCTTTAACAATTTCATTTTGGAATACACATAGTTTTTTAATATATTCATGACCAAATAAAATTGCTTCAAGCATTCCTTCTTCACTAACTTCTTTAGCACCTGATTCAACCATATTGATTGCATCATAAGTACCAGCAACAGCTAAATGAATATCAGAAAGTTCTTCCTCTTCAAGTGTTGGATTAATAATTAATTCACCATTAACACGACCAACATTAACTCCTGCAATAGGACCTTCAAAAGGAATATCTGAAATACACAATGCTAAAGAAGAACCAAGCATTGCACTCATATCCGGAGTTGCATTTGGATCGGCACTTAACACTGTATTTACGATTTGTACATCATTTCTAAAACCTTCAGCAAATAACGGTCTTAAAGGACGATCAATTAATCGTGCTGTTAATGTAGCATATTCGCTTGGTCTACCTTCTCTTTTTAAGAATCCCCCAGGAATTTTACCTACAGAATATAATTTTTCTTCAAAAGTTACTGTTAAAGGGAAGAAATCGATATCTTTTGCTTTCTTAGATGCAACAGCAGTAGAGAGTATAACTGTATCTCCATATCTTACTATTACTGCACCACTTGCTTGTTTGGCGATTTCACCAGTCTCTATCTTTAATTCTCTTCCACAAAAATCTAACTCAAATACCTTTTTCATCTATTTCTTTCCTTTCCATATACATCTTTATAACATTACTATTATAGCATAATCATACATAAATTAGTACAAAATAAAAAACTAATTCCTGAGAATTAGTCTTCTTTTATGTACTTCTAATTATTTTAAAGAATCTTTTAATTGTTTACCAACTTTGAATCCTACTGATTTAGAAGCTGCAATGTCCATTGGTTTACCAGTTGCTGGGTTAACACCTTTTCTTGCTGCTCTTTCTCTAACATCAAATGATCCAAAACCTGGAAGTGATACTTTTTCTCCATTTTGTAATGAAGTTGAGATCCCTTCAATAACTGCTTCAAGTGCAACTTGAGCATCTTTTTTAGAAAAATCTGTTTTTTCTGCTATATATGCAATTAATTCTGTTTTGTTCATATATAAATCCTCCTTGTTTTTTCTCTATCATTATAGCACAAAGCTTATAGAATGCATAGTTTTATTGGTTTTTACATTAGATGTTCTTATTTAAAGTAAACTTTTTGACAACAAAATCATCATAATTAACTTCTTCTATTAGTCTATAATTATCGAAATTTATAGCAACTAGTTTAGCATCTCCACTATATTCTTCTTTAATATAACTAATTGATAATTCCTGTGCATAAGAATAGAACTGTTCATAGACCTTTGCACCACCAGCAATAAACAATGTTTTTTCACTCTTTTCAAATTCTTTAATCAAGGCTAAACCATCATTAACTACGCTTACAATAGGATGATCAAACTTGTAATTTTTATCTCTTGTTAAGACATATGTATGACGATTTGGAAGTACTCTTCCAATATGTTCAAAGGTTGTTCTACCCATTAATAAAGAATGGTTTAGAGTCTGTTCTTTAAAGTATTTTAGCTCTTCTTTAATGTGCCACGGCATATTACCTTCTAGACCAATAATTCCACTTGGTGTACATGCGACAATTAACTTAATCATTATACTGCTACCTTACCAGCGATATGTGGATGAGCCTCATATCCAACCAATTCAAAGTCATCAATACTAAAATCATAAATAGACTTTATTTCTTTATTAATATTCATAATTGGTAATTTGTATGGTTTGCGCGCGATTTGTTCTTTTACTTGATCGATGTGATTTGAATAAATATGAGCATCTCCTAATGTATGAACAAACTCTCCTAATTCTAAATCACAAACTTGTGCAATCATCATTGTAAACAAAGCATATGAAGCAATGTTAAATGGTACACCTAAGAATATATCTGCACTACGTTGATAGAGTTGGCATGATAATTTATTATCAGCAGACACATAGAATTGCATAAAACAGTGACATGGAGGTAAAGCCATGCTTGAAATAAATGGTGGATTCCATGCACTAATAATCAATCTTCTTGAGTCTTTATTAGTTTTGATTTGATTAATTAAATCTTCTAATTGATCAACTCCACCAAAATCACGCCATTGTTTACCATAAACTGGTCCTAAATCACCATGTTTTTGTGCAAACTTATCATCAGACTTTATTTTTTCAATAAACTCTTCCATACTTTCACCATTATATTCACTAGACTTAGTAAATGTTTCATATGGCCATTCATTCCAAATTCTAACATTATTTTCTACTAACCATTTAATATTAGTATTACCACTAATAAACCATAGTAATTCCTTAATAATTGAGTTTAGGTGAGTCTTTTTAGTTGTAACTAATGGAAACCCCTCAGCTAAATCAAAACGCATTTGATAACCAAATACAGAGTAAGTACCAGTATTAGTACGATCATCTTTAAACTGACCATTCTCTAATACATGTTCAATTAATTCAATATATTGTTTCATTAATATCCTCCTTTAGTGTACCCAAACAGCAGTACCTGCTACTACCTCGTTATAAATAAATCTAACATCTTCTAAACGCATATTAACACATCCATGAGATCCAGTTGTTTTATATCTTTGTCCACCAAAATCATGGTGTGCACGCCATGGAGCATCATGTAAGCCAATACCCCCTCCACCTTCAAATGGAATCCAATATTTTACTGGTAGCTTATAATCATAACCATAAGCATCTCCTTTTAAGGTGAAGTTTGTTGTTTTATACATTACAGTATATTTACCTTTAGTTGTATCCATTGTCCCATTAGGTTTACCAGTTACAACCTCAGCAGTCTTAATTAATTTCCCACTACTATATAAATAAACTTTTTGATCAGCTATACTTACTTCAACTAATTTATCATCTATAGATTTATGTCCTTCATATACAACTTTAGGTTTAGAAATCTTAACAGCTTCTACATTTTCACTTAAGTTATAGTTATTTAAAACAGCATCATATACTTTAGCAGTTAAAGCATCTTCATCTAATCCTGATACTGGTTTACCTGTTTGAATTAAAGTTGATTTACCATTTCCAACACGATAAATTGTATCATTATTTTTATTTTCTTTAATATAACTATTATTTACTGTTTTAAAATAGTTTCTAATAGCATTCTTATCAACTGAAACACTATTTTTCTTATAATCTACCATCAACCATTTTAAACGATCTTTTTTACTAGGCTTAACATTCTTATTTAAGCTTTTAATACTAATATTAATTTCACTAGTTAATTTATATTCAACTTCTTCTAATGTTTTATTTAATACTTTCTCTTCAACATTAGGCATAATTATAGCAGGAGCTAAATCAATGTTATAAGTACCTTTAGCAAAGTTTTCACTAACCTCTTTGTAAACTAAATCACGATCCATTTTCTCACCAATGACTTCTTTTACAACCTTAACATCTCCTGAAGCTTCATCTACATCAAAATAAGCATCTTTGGATGAAGATAATCCTTTTTTAGGAGCAACTTTGTTTGCCTTCAGCTCTTTTTTTAGTGAATCTTTATTAGGCGTAATACCAATATTTTCAAAGTTTTGTGAACTAAATATTTTTATTGGCCATGCCCATGTGTTTTGTTCTTCTAAAATATCTTTTTCTATCTCTTTTGCACTTTTAACTTCATAATCAATTTTACTTAAATCAATTTTAACTTCTTTTCTCTTATCTTTTACTTTTAGTATTACTTTTTGATCAGAAACTATATTATCTACAGTTGGCTGATCAATAACACTAACTTTTTGATCATATAGCTTAGTATTAGGTATGATATGGCTATTAAAATAGATTACTCCACCTATAAATACTATCAATAAAACTGAAACAGGGATACTAATTCCCATTATAATCTTTTTCTTTTTACTCATAACTTGCCTCCCTATTGCTAAGAATATAATAGCCTAACTTTATTAAAATATCAAATTAGCTGTTTGCGATTTCGACATTTACACTTCTTTTCTTAAATTTCTTTTTACTTACTTTTTTAACTAATGCATCTACATCTCTTACTCTTACAGTACAAAATGAGAATGAAGGTTTTACATCAATTTCAAATAATTGTTCTTTACCAAGATTAAATAATCCAATTAAATCTCTTTTTGTGAATCCATCACGTTTACCTTGGTTTACAAATAATCTTACTTCATCATCATGAGCTTCACTTACTATTACATCGTTTCCTTCAAATGCTAAGTCTAGTAAACCATGGAAGATACTATCTAAATCATATCCTTTTTTTAGAAGAGGATTGATTTTATCCATATGATCTTCTTTATTATTTAAGATTGCTTGTTCTAATTTATTTAATTTATCATTAATTTCAATTTGTGCTACATCACTAGCTTTAATCATTGGCATTTTTTCCATTGTTGTTTTTAATTCACGAGCTAAAGATTTAATTTTACGTTCTTTATTTTTACCTAATAAAGTATATGCAATACCTTCATTATTAGCTCTTCCAGTACGACCTACACGATGAACATAGTATTCTCTTTCAAAAGGTAAATCAATATTAATTACTACCTCTACACCTTTAATATCTAAACCACGAGCAGCAACATCAGAACAAACTAATACTTTAGTGATTCCTTTTTTAAATTTAGCTAAAACATTCTCTCTCATTTTTTGTGATAAATCACCATGGATAGCTTCAGCCATAATACCTTTTTGTTGTAAATCTTCAACAACGCTATCAACTTCTTTTTTAGTATTCGCAAAAACCATTACCATATTATCACGATGTAATGTTAATAGACGTTGTAAAGCAGTAGTTCTCTCATTACTATTTACTAACATATATTTTTGTGTGATTGTACTTGCTACTTTATCATCACTTACAACTGAAACTTTAGTTGGTTTGTTTAAATATTTCTTACTTAATTTATATACTCCATCATTGAATGTTGCACTAAATAGTAGTGTTTGTCTCTCTTTTGGAATATAAGTTGCTATTTCATCTAATTCTTGTGCAAATCCAATTGATAACATTTCATCAGCTTCATCTAAAATTAAATATTGAACATCTTGTAATTTTACATATTTTTGATTAATTAAATCAATTAATCTTCCTGGTGTTGCTACAAGAACTTGTGGATTCTTATTTAATTGTTTACGTTGAACTTGATACGATTGACCACCATATACAACACAAGTTTTAAGTTGTTTTTTATACTTACCTAAACGATCAATTTCTTCACTTACTTGTTTAGCAAGTTCTCTTGTTGGTACTAGTACTAAACATTGAATTGATTTTGCATCATAATCCATTTTTTCTAATATTGGTAAACTAAATGCTGCTGTTTTACCAGTACCCGTTTTAGCATGTCCAATTACATCCTCATCATCAAATATATGTGGAATAATTTTTTCTTGGATTTCTGAAGGACTTTCAAATCCCATTGCATCAATTGCTTTTAATAATTGCTCGTCTTTAATAATTTCGTTAAATTTCATTTTCTACCTATCTTTCTATATTTAGCAGATAATGTTTTTTAGTATTAATTAAATATACAAAGTAAACATCATCTTTAATATGCTCTACATTTGAGTTGCTGAACACTTCATTTTGCACAAGATTTTCTTGTGCTATTAAATGGTGTAGTACAGCTTTCTTATTCTCGCATTTAAACAAGACCTTGGGTCTTTGTTTGGTTATTGCATAATAATTCTTTAATAATTCAATCTTATCTTCGCTATCTTTTATGAATAAATCATTGATTAATTCATACAACTCATGTAATTGCATATTAAAGAAAATATTTGCTCCTATCGATTCATAAAAGTAAAAAGGATTATAATCATATTTACTTATTAGATATAGGGCAACCTCTTTGGCCTTGCGCGCATTGTAAACATGTTCTAAACCATGTTCACACCCTTCTATTACCTTTAAATCTGACTCAGATAAAAAAGCACTAGATTTAATTTGATAAGGAGCAAGCTTATCAAATTGATATTCAAATTGATCTACCATTGTATTTAGATGAGTACCTTTTAATAGTTTAAGAAAACCAAGTTGTAATTCTAATGGTTCTAAATTATAAACATCGTTAAAAGTTTTTACAAAACTATCTAAATTTTCATATGGTAAGCCAGCAATTAAATCTAAATGAATTACTATCTTACCACCATTTTTTAAACTTAAGATATTTTTCTTAAGTTTATCAAAGTTCTGAAATCTTCTAATTGCTTTATTAGCTTCATAGTTGGTTGATTGGACACCAATTTCAAAACGGAATAAACCAGGTCTAGCCTTCTTGTTTATCAATCTAATTGAACTTTCATCTAATAATTCACCAGTTATTTCAAATTGAAATGTGGTTTTATTATTATCTAATTCAATTATATGTGAGATTATCTTATTAGTTCTTTCTACATCAAAATTAAATGTTCGATCTAAAAACTTGACTAACTTAACTTCTTTTTCGATAGCATCTTCAATTAACTTTAAGACTTCATTTAAGTCTACAGGTCTAATTAAGTTATCTAGTGAAGCTTGGCAATATGAACAAAGATATGGGCAACCTCTAGATGTTTCTAAGTAGATGATTTGATGTTCTATATCTAAATCATCATATTGATTCATTAATGGTTGTGCATAATCTAGTGAGACAATATTTACTTGAGTATTTTCAATTTCTTGTTTTACATCAATAATTGCTTCATGTTTAAATATACTACCAGTATTTAAAGAACTTAGTAGTTCACTTAGAACACTTTCTCCTTCACCGCAAATAACATAATCAGCATCTAATTTAATAGCCTCATCTAAAGTAATATATGATACTTCTGGTCCACCAAGAATAATCTTAATATTTTTATTTTCTAATCTTAATTGTTCTATTAATTTCTTAGTTAATTCAATATTATAGATATAACATGATATTCCAACTATATCGTATTCCTTTAAATCATTAACAACTCTATTTAAGTCTTCTTTAATTGTATATTCAAACATATCTACTTCAACACCATGATTTAATGCATCTTGTTTTAAGATGCGTAAAGCAACACTAGGATGAATATACTTTGAATTAAAAGTCGTTAAAGCTATCTTCATGATCTCTTTTCCTTTTCTTACGTTGTGCTTTAATTCTTTGTTTAATTTCTAATTGACGCTCTCTTTTCTTAAGCTTTTCAATTTCCATTTTCTTTTTCTTCTTATGATTTGGCTTAACTTTAACTTTCTTCTTATTTACTTTAGAAACAATAGCTTTATCATAATTATTATCTTTTTTAACTTTTTTATCACGATTTCTATCTTTAACTTTATTATTTCTTAAATCAAGAAAATCAAATGATATTCCTTTTTCTTCTAGTCTTTTGATATCACGCTCATCTGCACTATCATATATAAAGTAACTATATCCAGTATATTTATAGCGACCAGTACGTCCAGCACGATGTATATAATATTCTATTTCAAGTGGCATATCATATGAAATAACATGTGATACTCCATTGATATCAATACCACGTGCAGCTATATCTGAAGCTACTACATAATTAAATTCAAGATTATTAATTCTTTTTAAAGTTTTTGCTCGTTGTCTAGTTTCTAAATCACCATGAAGTTGAATACATTTAAGTCCTTCTTCACTTAACTTACGATAGATATTTTCAACATCTTCTTTTTTAGAAGCAAAAATAATACAAAGATAAGGATTAATACTATCCATTAACAATCTAAGACTTTTATATTTATCATGACCTTGTGAATTAACTAAGATATGTTCAATATTCTTAGTGCTTACATCACTTAATTCAATTATTTTAACACCTTCAAAATATTTCTTTAAAAAAGGATACATATTTTGTGTTATTGTAGCTGAAAAAATTGAAAAGCATACATCACCATCAATATTAGCCATTACTAAATCAGTTTCTTTAATGAAATTAGAATCAAAAATCATATCAGCTTCATCAATTACAAGATATTTAATATAATCAACACGAAGTACTCTACTTTTATTAATAGCATCCATTAAACGACCAGGTGTTCCAACAACGATATGTGAACTTATTTGATCATTAAATTCTTTACCACCAATAATTAAGCTAGAACTTAAGCCTTCCATCTCTTTAGTAAACTCAACAATATTATTATTAATTTGCATTGCTAATTCTCTAGTAGGAACAATGATAATAGCTTGTGTTTGTTTTAATTCTAACTCAATTCCTTCTAAAATAGGCAATAAGAATGCATGCGTTTTACCACTACCTGTATTAGAAATACCAACAACGTTCTTATTTCTTCTCATTATTGGAATAATTTCTTGTTGAATCTTAGTTGGATTTTCAAATCCAATGTTATTTAAAACACTGTTTATTTCATTTCTAAAATTATAATCTAAAAAAGTATTATTACTCATTTTCAACACTCCTTTCTATTAATTCAATACCTTCAAAATCAAAAAAGTGTGCACTTGCCTGCTCTAAATTCTTGATACTTCCAGTTGCTTGAATAGTTATTTTTTGTTTATTATCTTTTGAAGCTTCTATATTGTGTTGCTCCAATTTTTCTTTTGTAAGTTGTACCATTAAATTACGTGAATCAACAAATAATAAATCTGGATACAATCTTTCAAAACGTTCTCTTATAATAGGATAATGGGTACATCCTAATATTATAGAATCTATCTTATTATAATAAGGTTCAATATACTCTTTAATATCTTCATCGATATCATCAAGTTGATTTGCTTCTATTTTATCTACAAGAGATATAGCAGCTTGTTGATACACTTCTACACTAGGATCAAGCTCATTTAAGAAAGCTTTATAACGATTAGTTTTAACTGTAGCTAAAGTTGCTAAAACAAGAACTGATTTTTTATCATGATTTAATAATCGTTTAACAGTCGGTCTAGCAATACCATAAATAGGTGTTTTAACACTTTCTCGCATCTTATCAATAGCATTTAAACTTAAAGTATTACACGCTATTATAATTAATTTAACTTCCTGTTTCTCTAAATACTTGGCAATAGCAACTCCATAAGATTCAATTTCTTCTTTAGTTTTTTTACCATACGGAACATTCTTATTGTCACCAATAAAAATAAAGCTTTCACTAGGAAAACTTTTAACTAGAGCCTTTAAAATATCTAGACCACCTACACCTGAGTCAACGACAGCAATTCTATCTTTATACATACTATCACTTCACTTCCTCTAAAGTTTGATCATTGTTATACATATTAGTAGCACTTTTTACTCCTACATAGCGAAATACGCCATACTGAGGTTCTACCTTAGTTACATCTACTTTTGAAGCCGGATATCGTTGAACAAAACCATAGCGATGAGCATTGTCTAACATCCATAAATAAAGTTTGTTTTCATTAAATTTCTTACTATTTTCAAAAGTAATAGTTTTACCAAGTTGAATATCATTATGACCTTCCACTAAATGATATGGATACCCACTTTTATTCTTTTTAATATCATCATAGCTTATATAAGCATATTCAACTTTAAGATCACCACAAGCTTTACTAGTTATTGCACTTAAATTATCACACATTAAACTAAATTGCTTGGCAGCACCCTTATCTAGAGTAAGGGGTTTATTCTTTTTCGTATATTTTTTATCAATTACAATTAAATTATTTGGTTTGTAGTTTGTAATATAATTATCCTCATTACTAATAGCCATATTCCCATCAGGATAGAAATTAGGCTTTGCATTAGGAAAACGTGGACTTTTCTTAGTAGAAAGTTCAACCAATTGATTTAAATCATAAACATTATTACCTAATATTTGTTCTAATCCATTTAAAGTAAATTCTTCATCAACCAATAAATTTGCTTTATTAACAATATCCTCAGTTTTAATATTATTAGTGTTATTCTTAATAATATTGTAATATTCATAGTTTACAAGTTTAAAGCCATCTTCTTTAATAAATTCTATAAATAAATTAGCATTTATATTATCATCAATAAGTTGTTGCTTTTCTTCCTTAGAAAGATATTTTTCAATTAGGGGTTTATTTGATTTATTAATCGTTTTATTTCTTGAATACACATCAAATGAACTCAGAATAAAAGCAAGACAAACACTACTTAGAACAATCATATATACTAAGATATGTCTTCTTCTCAATCGCATTTAAACCACCCTTTCAAAAAAATATAGTTAAAGCTTATAATTTAACTTTAACTAAATCACAAATTGTCTGAGATATATCACCAAAAATTAACGATACGCCACTACTTGTCTCGACAATACCACTAGCACCAAGCTCATTAATCTTTTCAATATTTATCTTCTCATTATCTTTTAATTTAAAACTTACCTTTGAGCGTGAACTATCAACACTCTCAATATTCTCAATTCCACCTAAGTTCTCTAGTAAAATTTCTAAAGCAAATGGTAATCCATTTTCTTGTAACCCTTTACCTTTTCGATTAAAGATTACGCTTAAAATAATACTAATGATTACTAAAGCTATTCCTATTATCAAGTATGTTTGATTCATCTTTTCACCTCATTAAATATACTTTTATATTTTAGCATATTTTATCTTATAAGTATATGAAAAAGATATGTTATAAATCTTCACAAATAAAATTCTTTTTAACACGGTCCATGAAAGCTAATCTCTTATAGCGAGCAAAGGTAACTTTCTTATCACTTAGACAAAAAGTCAAATAATTTGTAGTAGGATATTCATTTTTTAAGTCGATAACATAACTATCATAACCTAGAACTACTCCATCTAGTCCTCTTAAATTGATTTTAACTTCTTTTTCTTGATTAAGTATTAAAGGAGAACCTAACGTACGATAAGCAATATTATTGATAGCCGCTATTTCACAAACTTGAAATGCTTTTGTCTTAGGATGTAATATTGCTCCACCAAGTGATTTATTATAACCAGTTGAACCAGTTGGTGTAGAAAAGTTTAATCCATTCCCTCTAAATGTTTCAAAGTGCTCATCGTCTATTAGGATTTCCATTACTTGAGTATGTTTATTATTTTCTAAACGTGCTTCATTTAAAGCATGAATTGTTGTTGTATTATTGTCTTCTACAATATTTACTTCTAACATATTAAAAGATACAGTATAAAAATCTTGATTGATTATATTTTCTAATAATTGAGCAACTTCACTAACAAGAAAATCTGTATAAAAGCCTAAACTTCCAGTATGAACACCACAAAAAGCAACTTCATCTAGGATATCTTGATATTGATGAATAGCTCTAAGCATTGTTCCATCCCCACCAATAGAAATAACTAAATCAGGTGTTTCTTCATTATATTCAAAAGAAGCTTCTCTTAGTTGATTTTTTATTTTATTAGAAATTCTAATTGATTGTTCATCATTTTTATAAAAGACATTAAATTTTTTCATAACTATCTCCTTTTAAAAAAACAATACACGAAGTATTGTTTAATGTTTTTCTGGTTCATAATTTTTACATGCTTCAAATTGGCCACATTCTCCATTTTCATCAAGAGCCTCATAACCACAGCCAACACAATTATAATTTTCTCTTAATTCACGAGGAATGAACACTCTTATTTCTTCATCATTATATCCAATTTGTAACCTTCTATTATCTATGATTATAGGTCTTTTTAATACTGATGGATTGTCTTCAATAAAATCTAATAATTCATTGATAGTCATATCCTCAAGATTTGTTCCTTTTTCCTTAAACACTTTTGATCTAGTTGAAATAATATCTTCAAAACCATTCTCAGTTTTTTCTAAGATTGCTTTTAACTCTTCTCTATTTAACTTGGAAACAAATATATTTTTTTCCACATAATCAATTCCAAAATCATTAAGCCATTTTTTAGCTTTACGACAGCTGGCACATGAAGGTGATGTATAAACTTTTACTGGCATAATAAACCCTCCTTTTTATTTGACAACTACATCTATATTCTATAATATTATTGTAATATAGTAAAGAAAATTTTAATGAGGTGATATTATGGAAAGAGCCCTAAGTGGAATTCAACCATCAGGAAAACTGACGCTAGGCAACTATATAGGAGCCATAAAGCAATTTAAGCAAATGCAAGATGAATACGAAATGTACATATTTGTAGCAAATATGCATTCAATTACTGTCGATCAACCAAAGAAAGATCGTGTAACTAACACTAAGAATTTGGTTGCTTTTTATTTAGCTGCTGGTCTTGATACTAGTAAAACAACAATCTTTTTACAAAGCGATGTGCAAGCACACACACAACTAGGATGGATTATGCAATGTCATACATACATGGGGGAATTAAATCGTATGACTCAATTTAAAGAGAAATCACAAAAAAATGAATCTAATATTAATG